>JALYLO010000508.1 GCA_030774175.1 Actinomycetota bacterium | reverse complement strand
ATCAGCTTGATCACCGCGTCGAGATTGTCGAGCGCGATCAGATAGCCGTTGAGGATGTGCGCGCGGGCCTCGGCCTTGCGGAGCTCGTACTTCGAGCGCCGCGTGACGACGTCGCGCTGGAAGTCGAGGTAGTGCCGAACGAGCTCCAGCAGCGACAGCGTCTTCGGGACGCCGTCGACGAGGGCAACCGCGTTGTAGCCGAACGAGCTCTGCAAAGCGGTGTGCTTGAAGAGCTTGTTCAGCGCGACCTGCGGGATCGCCTCGCGCTTGAGCTCGATGTAGATGCGCATGCCGTCCTTGTCTGAGTGATCGGCGAGCGCGTCGTCGTTCATCGGGATCTCCGTCAGCACCTTGCCCTCGACGAGCTCGGCGATCTTCTCGATCACGCCGCCCTCGCCGCCCTTGCGCACGCCGTACGGAAGCTCGGTGACGATGATCGCGTTCTTGCCGCCCCGGAGCTCCTCGATGTGGGCCCGGGCGCGCATGATGATGCGACCACGCCCGGTGCGATACGCATCGCGGATGCCCGAGCGACCGACAACGAAGGCGCCCGTCGGAAAGTCGGGCCCCTTGATGTGCGTCATCAGCTTCTCGACGTCGATCTCGGGGTCGTCGATCATCGCAACGATCGCGGCGATGACCTCGCTGAGATTGTGGGGCGGGATGTTGGTCGCCATCCCGACCGCGATGCCGGCCGAGCCGTTGGCGAGCAGATTCGGGAATCGCGAGGGAAGGACGGTCGGCTCGCGGCGAGACTCGTCGTAATTCGGCTTGAAGTCGACCGTGTCCGCGTCGATGTCGCGCAGCAACTCGGTCGCGATCCGCGCCAGCTTCGCCTCGGTGTAGCGGTGGGCGGCAGCCGGATCGCCGTCGAGCGAGCCGAAGTTTCCCTGCCCGTCGACGAGCGGGTAGCGCAGCGAGAACGGCTGCGCCATGCGCACGAGGGTGTCGTAGATCGCCGCATCCCCGTGCGGGTGGTAATCGCCCATGACGGCGCCGACGACATTCGCGGACTTCTTGTACGGACGGTTCGGCTGCAGCCCTTTCTCGTGCATGCTGTAGAGGACACGCCGATGCACAGGCTTGAGCCCGTCGCGCACGTCCGGCAGCGCACGACTGACGATGACCGACATCGCGTAGTCGAGGAAGCTGGAGCGCATCTCCTGCTCCAGCTCGCGACTTTCGATGCGGCCGCCGCCGATCGGGTCGTGAGTGATGTCAGACATCGAGGAAGCGGACGTCCTGCGCGTTCTGTTCGATGAAGTCGCGGCGCGGTTCGACCTGGTCGCCCATCAGGCGCGAGAACCAGAGATCGGCGCGTGACGCGTCCTCAACGTCGACACGGATCAGCATGCGCCGCGCCGGATCCATCGTCGTGTCCCAAAGCTGCTGGTGGTTCATCTCGCCGAGACCCTTGAAGCGGTTGATCTTGATGCCTTCCTTCGCGAGCTCGACCGCGTGATCGCGCAGCAACACGAACGTGTCGGCGTCGGCGCTCTTCTGGCCGAGCTTCAACGAGAAGGGCGGCAGGCCGCCGGCCACCTCGCTCAGCCGCCCGTAGGTGCGGCGCACGTGCTGATAGATCGGTGACTCGAGCAGCGCCTGCGGTACCGCAACTTCGTGCGCGGTACTCGTCTCGAGCTCGACGACCTTCACACGTATGCCCTCCGAATCCTTCGCGAGCACCGAGAACTCATATCCGTTTGCCGGCAGGGACTCGATCAACTTCGCGACCGCGGCCGGCGTGTCCGCGTCAGATTCGACAAGGCGATGGGTGATGACGAAGTCGGCGGCGTCTGGCCCGAAATCCGACCGCAGGCGGGCCGACCAACCGTCGAACTCCGACAACGCGCGCTGGAAGCGTGCGTACCGCGGCTCGGTGAACTTGATCGCGGCGCCCTCACGCGACGCGATCTCGAGATCGGGAAACCTCTCTCGCACGAGCAGCTCCTCGAGTTGCGCGTCCTTGACGAGATACGTCTCCTGCTGGCCGAGCTTCACGAGGTACAGCGGGGGCACGGCGATGTAGACGTGCCCGCGGTCGAACAATTCCTGCATGTGTCGGTAGAGGAACGTGAGGATGAGCGTGCGGATGTGTGCACCGTCGACGTCGGCGTCCGTCATCACGATGATCCGGTTGTAACGGAGCTTCGCGATGTCGAACTCCTCGCCGATCCCGGTCCCGATCACCTGCACCAGAGACTGGATCTCGTTGTTCGAGAGCACCTTGCCGATTCGATTCTTCTCGCTGTTGATGATCTTGCCGCGCAACGGCAGGATCGCCTGGTTCGACTTGTCACGCGCCTGCTTCGCCGAGCCGCCGGCGGAATCGCCCTCGACGATGAAGAGCTCGGTCAGCTCCGGATCCTTGATCTGGCAGTCGGCGAACTTCTTCGCCATGCCTCCACCGAAGGCGCCCTTTCGCCGGGTCAGGTCGCGCGCCTTGCGCGCGGCCTGGCGCGCGCGCGCCGCAGAAATCGCCTTCGTGATGATCTGCTTCGCGTCTGTTGGATTCTCCTCGAGGAACTCGGCGAGCCGCGCGTTCACGGTTTGCTCCACGAATCCCCGCAC
>JALYLO010000507.1 GCA_030774175.1 Actinomycetota bacterium | reverse complement strand
GCGTCTCGTGGATCGACTTCACCCAGCCGACCGTCTCGGCCTGCATCACTGCGCGCGCGTTCGCCTGCCACGGGAAGACACCGACCGCGACGTCGTCGCCGTACTGCTCGCGCGCCTGCTCCTCCGTGAGGCCGACGCCGGCGATCTCCGGATCGGTGTAGATCGGACGCGGCACCGCACGGTTGTCGACGATCGCGTCGTGGCCGCACGCGTTCTCCGCGGCCACCTCGCCTTCGCGGAACGCCGTGTGCGCGAGCTGCCAGTAGCCGGCGCAGTCGCCCACCGCGTAGATGTGCGGCACCTTCGTTCGGCGGTGCTCGTCGGTCACGATGCCCTTGCGCCTGTCGAATTCGACGCCGGCGGCCTCGAGACCGATGCCCTCGACGAGCGGCCCGCGACCGACCGAGACGAGCATCAGGTCGCACTCGACCGTCTCGCCGTCGCCGAAGTGCACGGTCAGCGCGTTGCCATTCTGCTCGACCTCCGTGCACTGCTTGCCGAGTTGCAGCTCGATGCCGCGCTTGCCGAACGCCTTCGCGAGCTCCTTGGCCGCGGCCGCGTCCTCCTGCGGGATCAGCGTGTCGAGCATCTCGACGATCGTCACGTCTGCGCCGAAACGGTTGAAGATCGACGCGAACTCGCAGCCGATGATGCCGCCGCCGAGGATGACGAGACGGTCGGGGACCTCCGATTGACTCAGCAGGCCGGTCGAGTCGACGCACAGGTCGGACTCGAGGCCCGGGATCGGCGGGCGCAGCGGGAACGAGCCGGTGGCGACCACCGCCGAGCGGAACGTCACGTCCTCGCCGCCCTCGACCGCGATCGTGTTCGCGTCCTTGAACGTGCCGTTTCCCTTCACCCACTCGACGCCGTTCGCCTTGAAGAGGCCCGCGACGCCCTGCGTCATCTGCTCGACGACGCCCGCCTTCCACTCGTTCGCGGCAGCGAAGTCAAGTTGCGTGCCCTCGACCCTCACGCCGAGCTTCGCGAAGTTTTCGTTCGCCTGATGGAGGAAGTGCGCCGTCTGCACCCATGCCTTCGTGGGGATGCAGCCGACGCGCAGGCACGTGCCGCCGAGCTCGGGCTCCTTCTCGATGCACGCGACCTTCGCGCCCAGCTGGGCCGCGCGGATCGCTGCGGTATAGCCACCTGGGCCACCGCCCAAAACTGCGAGATCGACATCCATTGCGCGATCGTAGCGGGGGGCTACGGGCAGATGACGACCTTGCCGAACTTGCCCCCTGCGGCGAACCGCTCGTAGGCATCCTGCGCCCGCGCGAGCGGAAACGTCTCCTCCACCGGCACGTGCACGAGCCCGGTCGCGAGCAGGTGACCCGCGTGCCCTTCGAGCCGGCGCACGACGTCCTCCTTCTCCTCGCGCGACCGCGCCCGCAGCATCGAGGCGTGGATCCGGCCGCGGGCGCGCATCAGCAGGCCGAAGTTCACCTCGGCGGTCGCACCCGCGCCCGTACCGATCACGGCGATGCGCCCTTTCGTCGCTAGCTGCTCGAGGTTGGTGCGGAGGTTGTCGCCGCCGACGAGCTCGAGGATCACGTCGTAGGCGCCGCTCGGGTCGGTTTCGGCGCCGAGCGCCGCGAGCTCCGCATGATGGTGGCGCGCGCTGGCGGTCACGTGCGCGCCCTCGACGACACCGAGCTGCACGCCGGCGACTCCGACGCCGCCGGCAGCGCCGTTCACGAGCAAGCGCTCGCCGGGCTTCAGCGCGGCCTGCGTGAAGAGGGCGTCGTGCGCGGTCGCGAACACCTCGACGAAGCCGCCCGCCTGCGGCCAGTCGACGATTGCGGGCGCGGGCATCGCATGCGTCTCGTGCACCGTCACCAGCTCCGCGTGGCCTCCGCCGCCGAGCAGCGCCATCACGCGGTCGCCTCGCCGGAAGCGCAAACCCCCCTCGACCACCTCGCCCGCGCACTCGAGCCCGGGGATGTCCACCGGGGCGCCGGGCGGCGGCGGGTAGCGGCCGGCGCGCTGCATCAGGTCTGCGCCGTTGACGCCGGCAGCCCGCACGCGGATCAGGATCTCGCCGGGCGCCGGCGCGGGGTCCGGGCGGTCCTCGATCTCGAGGCGCCCTTCCCGGATGACAGCCGCGCGCATTCCCGGCATGCTACGACCGTGAGGCTCGAGGGCGTCCACCACGTCACCTGCATCACCGGCGACGCACCCGCGAACGTGGAGTTCTATGCGGGCCGCCTTGGCCTGCGGATGGTCAAGAAGACGGTCAACCAGGACGACCCGACCGTCTACCACCTCTTCTACGCCGACGAGCAGGGCTCCGCGGGCGCCGACATCACCTTTTTCGAGTACCCCGGTACGCAGCCTGGACGCGCGGGAGACGGGATGGTGCACCGCGTCTGCTTCCGCGTCGGCTCCGAGGAGTCGCTCGCCTTCTGGGAACAACGGGTCGGCGGCGAGCGCACCGAGGGCTCACTCGTCTTCTCCGACAACGAGGGCCTTGCGCTCGAGCTCGTCCTCGACGACACCGGCGAGCCGCCCCTGACGGCGGATGCGCGGGACATCCCCGAGGAGCACCGCATCCGCGGGTTCGGGGGCGTGCGCGCGTACGCGGCGCAGTTCGAGCGGAGCGCGCCGCTGCTGGAGGCGCTCGGCTTCGAGCCCGGGTGGGTGGCACGCGGCGAGCGGCGGAGCGGCTTCTACGTCTACGACACGCCGCCCGAGCAGCGCGGCCTGCAGGCGGGTGGCACCGTCCACCACGTCGCCTGGGCGTCGCAGCCGCACGAGCACGAGGCATGGCGACAGAAGGTGATCGAGGGTGGCGGGCAGCCGACGCCGGTGATCGACCGCTTCTACTTCAAGTCGATCTACTTCCGAGAGCCGAGCGGCGTGCTCTTCGAGATCGCGACGATCGGGCCGGGCTTCACGGCGGACGAGCCGTTCGAGTCGCTGGGCGAGAAGCTGTCGCTGCCGCCGAACTACGAGCAGTACCGCGAGCAGGTCGAGAAGGTCCTCACTCCCCTGCCGAACCCGCGCGCCGCTTCCC
>JALYLO010000506.1 GCA_030774175.1 Actinomycetota bacterium | reverse complement strand
TCACCCTGGCAGTCGGACAGAACGGCGATCTTGATCGGCGTCGCCGAGCTCCGAGCGGTGGCCGTTGCGGCCGCAACCGCACCGATCGCAACCACCAGCGCGGCGAGCGAAATCAGCTTCCACCTTCCTTTGAAGGCACTCATGTCGGATGCCCTCCTCCTTTCGAACGGGTTGAAATAGCTGTAGACGCGCAAGAACGTTTGTTGACGCTCCGGTCTCGCTCCTTGTGCGTGGATCCTCCTTTCAGGTGCTGGGGCCAACCTGGCCGATCTCGACCGGAGTGCGATCGGAAGGGCCCCGCGGCTGCCCCGAACGGGAAGTCATCGCACGTTCCCAGAGGCCGACCAAGCCGCCCGGAGAGACCAGAACGATGACGAGGAAGATGATGCCGATCAGCGTCTCGAACCGAGTGCTCAGCGACCAGAAGCCGATCCGCTGGGAATAGTTGTTGAGGACGACGAAGACGAGCGCACCGACCCACGCGCCCTCGAGTCGGTACAGACCGCCGAGGACCGCGATCACGAGCACGTCGACCGTCGCACCGAGATCAATCGAGGCCGGGTCGATGTGCCCGTTCCACCAGACGAACAGCACGCCTCCGATCGCTGCGATGAAAGCAGCGAACCCGAATGCGATCGTTCGATGAAAAGTGACGTTGTAGCCAAGCGATTCCATGCGCACAGGGTCGTCGCGGATTCCCTGCAACGTGAGGCCGAAAGGCGTGCGTACCAGGTAGCGCAACAACGCATACACGCAGAACGCGACGACGAGTGCGATGTAGTACAGCCGGTTCTGATGGGCGCTGACCTTCCCGATCAAACCCGGCGCGGGGACGCCGCTGATGCCGCCGAAGCCCGAGAACGTGACGACTTGCCCAAAGAACAGGTTCGCGATCACAGAGAAGGTCAGCGTGATCATGAGAAAGTAGACCCCGACGCTACGACTCGCGAGCGCGCCGAAGATCAGTCCGACCGCCGTTGCGACCGCGATCCCGACCACGACTCCCCACCACGGATTCCACCCGAGGTTGAGCCCTTTTGTATTTCCGTTCGTGGTCAGGTTCCCGAGCACGAACCCCGCCGTCCCGTAGAGCGCCACTTGACCGAGTGAGACCATGCCGGCGTAGGCCGAGAGGAAGATGAGGCTCGCGGCGACGATGCCGAGGAACATCACCTGCGTGAGCAGCGTGCCGATCCAGTACGCCGGGAGGATGGCAGGAGCGACCAACGCGACGATGAGCGCAGCGCCGCCCACGACGCGGTCGGGCGTCGCCCGGCCCACAACCGTCATGCGGGTCTCCCGAAGAGACCCAGCGGCCGCACCGCGAGGATCAGCGCCACGAGCACGAAAGTGAAGATGATCGAGTAGTACGTGTAACTCGACGGGAGGTACGCCGCCGAGAAGTTGCCCGTCACACCGAGCAGCAGCGATCCGATCGCCGCGCCGCCAAGCGAGCCCATCCCACCGATGATCACGACGACGAGCGAGTAGAGCAGCCACGTCGGGGCAACATCGGGTGCAAGACTCCCGAAAGAACCGCCGATCACGCCGCCGAACCCGGCGAGCCCGCAGCCCACGAAGAACGCGATCGCGAAGGTGAGCTGAATGTTGATCCCGAGGGCCGAGACCATCGCCCGGTCGTCGACGCCGGCACGGATGATCATGCCGGTGCGCGTTCGCTTCAGCCAGACCCAGAGCAGTAGACCGATCGCGAGCGCAAAACCGAGGATGACGAGCCGGGTCAGCGTGTACTGGATCCCGCTCACGCGCAGGTTCACGAACTTGTCGAAGTTGCGCGGCCACGCGATGTCCTCTGCGACCCCGCCGAAGTGGGCGAGCATCTGATCGGCGAGGATGATCGAGATCGCGATCGTGATCAGCGCCTGGCGGAGGTCCTGTCCCTGGTTCCAGCGCAGGAAGACCTGCTGCATGACGAGGCCCATCGCAGCGACCACAAGGGTTCCGACGACCGCGGGGACGATCCAGTGCGTCAGGTTCACCTGCGCGCTCGTCAATCCGAACGAGCCGCCCTCGCCCACGAAGTGGCGCTGGAGCTTCAGCGCGACGTAGCCGCCGAACAGGAAGAACGCCCCGTGGGCCATGTTCACGACGCGCATCAGGCCGAAGATCAGCGTGAAGCCGCTCGCGACGACGAAGTAGAGGCCCGCGGCGGTGACGCCGTTCAGCACCGTGATCAGGAAGTCCTTCGGATCGTGCACCGCAGAGCCGAACGCGGTCGCCCATTTGCCGGTCGTCGGCGCGAAGAACAGCACCCACAGGAAGGGCACGAGCACCAGCACGCCGAGCAGCGTCCAACCGAGCACACGCAGCGCGCGCGTCTGCAGCTGGAGCGTCCGCGCGCGCCGGCTCACCGAACCGACCGAGGCCGCGCCGACGCTCATGCCTGGCTCCGGTCGAGGTAGAGGACCGCGCGCTCGGACTCGGCGGTCTGCGCGACCTGCTCTGCGAGACGCCGGAGCTCCGGGTAGCGCGACCGGTCGAGCGTGTCGGCGTCGGCCCAGTTCAGCTCGATCAGGTTGCCCGCCGGGTCGCGGAAATACAGCTGCACCTGGCCGGAGGGGAGCTCGACGAGCTGCGCGCCCCACTCGTCCGAGGCGAGCTCGCGGACCGCGTCGTAGGCGGCGGCGAAGTCGTCGATCGTCAGCCCGAGGTGATGTCGGCTGGGGGCCTTCCCGCTTTCGTCCAGGAAGAGGTGGAGTTGCAAGTCGCCGACCCGGAGCCACAACACCGGCGTCTCGAACAGGGGGGTCGCCACTCGCTCCATGCCGAACACGTCCTCGTAGAACCGCGCCGACTCTTCGAGGTTCGTCGCCGAGATGCTCACATGGTTGATCCCGGTCGCCCGCACGGTGCGAGTCTCGCCGCTTCCCGGCGATAGGTCAACCCGGCGGAAAAGCACTCGGCGCGATAGCTTTTCCCTATGAATTTCCGCCAGCTCGAGTGCTTCGTCGCAGTGGTCGACGAGGGCTCCTTCACGCGCGCGGCGCGCCGCATCGGGATCACCCAGCCGTCGCTGTCGCAGCACATCAAGGCGCTCGAGCTCGAGCTCGACGGCGCGGTGCTCGACCGGTTGCCCCGAGGGGTCTCGCTGACGCCTGCGGGCCGGAGCCTCCTGCCCGAGGCGCGCACGGCGGTGCGCGCGCTCGAGCGAGGCCGCCAGGGCGCGCGGTCGACGCTCGCGCTCGAGCTGGGAGAGCTCGAGATCGCCACGGTGCTCTCGATGGCAGTCGGCGTCCTGCCACGACACATCGGCGTCTGGCACGAACGGCATCCGAACGTGTCGATCCGGCTGCACGAGTTCAGGCACCGCACGTTGCTCGAGGACGCGGTCGAGCAGGGGGTCGCCGACTTCGCGATCGGCCCGCAGCCGGTGCGGCGCTGGGACGGGCCGCTCGAGACCGTCGGCTGGGAGGAGTTCGTCGTCGTGGTGGGCCGCGCCGACCCGCTCGCGCGGAGGCAGAGCGTCCGGCTCGAGGAGCTGCGCGAGCGCGAGTGGGTGCTCTACCACCCGGACCACGGGCTCGCGGGCATCGTCGACGAGATCTGCCGCCGTGCCGGCTTCCGTCCCCGGGGCACCGTGCGCACCTCCCAGGCCGAAGGAGCCGTGCGCCTCGCAGCCGTGGGCCTCGGGCTTGCGCTGGTGCCGGACAACATCGTGCTCCCCGCCCTCGACTGCGCGGTCCTGCGGCTCGAGCCGCGCCTGATCCGCGACATCGCGGTGTACGCCCGCACCGACTGGTCGCCGACCGCGGCCGCGTTTGTCGACGTGCTCCGCGCGGACGCCCGCCCGCGCCCTCGGACGGCAATCGCCGTTCAGCTGTAGGGGCCTAGACTCCCGGCGTGCGCCTCGTCGCCCCGCTCGCACTCGCGGCGCTCGTTCTCTCCGGCTGCGGCGGCTCGTCGC
>JALYLO010000505.1 GCA_030774175.1 Actinomycetota bacterium | reverse complement strand
TTCAGGTTCGACGCAATCAGCGGGCACACGTCGGGGCAGTGCGTGTACAGGAACGTAACGAGGACATAGCGCCCGCGCTGGCCCGCGAGCGTGACGGAGCGCCCGTCGGCGTCGTGGAGCGAGATTGTCTGCGCCGGCCTGGGTGGGAGGACGGCCGCGCCCGCGAATCCCGTTGGGTTCGTCGTGGCCGCGGGCGAGGCCTCGACCTTCGCGGCGGACCCGCCGCAGCCGGCGCTCGGCAGCAAGGCCAGTGCCAGAGTGGCGACGAGCGGCACGGTCCGGCGCACGGACCGAACGCTACCCGCCTCGACTGAGCCGCGCCTTCCATTTGCAGGCTGGGCGGCGTTTGCGCGCTGGTCGACGAACGCAGGTAGCGCGATCGGCGGCCATGGCGCATCGCCCGGATCCCGGCGGGCTGTTGAAGGGACTGCGGGTCAGCCGACCTGATCGCGCGACGATTGAAGGAGTGCAGGTCCCTGAGGCGAACCGAGCGGGCGTACGACGTTCCTCTCCCCTGGTGGCGGCGGCTCTTTGGGCCGCCGTTGCCGTTACGGTGGGCGGGTGAAGCTGACCGACCTGGCCACGTCGGGCGGGTGCGCCGCCAAGTACTCGGCGGCGCGGCTCGAGGAGCTGCTCCGCGGCTTCGTGCCGGCGGAGGCCGAGAACCTGCTCGTCGGCCTCGACCCCGCCGACGACGCAGCCGTCTACCAGCTCGACGACGAGCGGGCGCTCGTCTTCACGATTGACTTCTTCCCGCCGATCGTCGATGACCCCGACGACTTCGGAACCATCGCAGCGACGAACGCTCTCAACGACGTCTTCGCCATGGGTGGCGCGCCGCTGCTCGCGCTCTCGGTCGCCGCGTTCCCCGAGGAGCTGCCGCTCGAGCTCGTGCGCGCGGTTTTCGACGGCGCCGAGCGCCAGGTGCGGGCGGCGGGGGCGATCCTCGCCGGCGGGCACACGATTCGCGACGCCGAGCCCAAGTACGGGCTCGCCGTCGTCGGCACGGTCTCACCCGCTGGGATCTGGCAGAAATCGGGTGCGCGACCGGGCGACGCGCTCTTCCTGACGAAGCCGCTCGGGACGGCCCTCGTGCTCGGCGGCGCGAAGCGGGGCCTCGCCGACGCTGCGGAGGCGGTGCGTTGGATGCGGACGCTCAACCGCGAGGCCGCCGACGTGCTGCGGACAGCCGCGCCGAGCGCCGTCACGGACGTGACGGGGTTCGGACTGCTCGGCCACGCGTACGAGATGGCGTCGCGCAGCGGTGTACGGATCACGCTCGCGGCCGAGCGCCTGCCGGCGATGCCCGGTGCGCTCGAGTCTGCACGCGCCGGTGTGTCGACGGCGGGAACGCGTGCGAACCGCGAGTACGGCGCAACGGAGCTTGGATCGGTACCGCCGGAGCTCGTCGAGCTCGCCTTCGACCCGCAGACGGCCGGCGGCCTGCTCGTCTCGCTGCCGCGCGATCGGGGGCCCGCTCTCGAGGCAGAGTTTGCGTGTGCCGGCCTGTTTCTCGCCCGCGTTGGTGCGGTCGAGGAGGGCGCAGGCGTGGCGCTGACCTAGACGAGGCGCGGCTACTCTAGAGTTAGGTTCGATGGACGCCAGCGCGCAGCCGCTCGCTCGTCTCCGCGGCTTCGCGCTCTCCGCCGAGTCCTTCCGGCGCCTGGCGCTCGCAAACGCGGTCATGTTGATCCTGATCGTCGCCACCGGCGCGACGGTCCGCCTCACCGGCTCGGGGCTCGGCTGCGAGCACTGGCCCGGCTGCCAGCAGCATCATTTCGAGCCGAAGAGCTTCCACTCGTACATCGAGTTCGGGAACCGGGTCTTCGCCTTCTTCACGATCCTGGTCACGCTGATCACCTGGGTCGCGGCCCGGCCGGGTCTGCGCCCGCTGGCATTCGGGATCTTCGCCGGGACGCTTGTGCAGGCTCCGCTCGGCGCGCTGACCGTGCACTTCCACCTCAACCCGTGGCTCGTGCTCTCGCACTTCCTGCTCTCGCTCGTCGTGCTCACGCTCGGGGTGATCCTCGCGCTCGAGGCGCGCGGACGAACCGCGCCGAGCGTGCCGCGCTGGGTGCGCCGCCTCGGGCTCCTCGTCGGCGCAGCCGCGTGCGTGCTCGTCGTCAGCGGGACGCTGGCGACTGCTGCCGGCCCGCATCCCGGCAGCACTGTCGTCCGGCGCCTCTGGTCGTTCCAACCGGCCGTCTACTGGCACGTGCGCGCGACCGCCGTGTTCGGCACCTCGTTCGCGGTGCTCCTCGTCTGGCTCGTGCGCAACCGGAGCCGTCACGTGCGGAGCGCGCTCGTGTTGCTCGGCGTGCTCGTCCTGCAGATGATCGTCGGCGAGGTGCAGTACCGCACGCACCTTCCCTGGTGGCTCGTGATCGTGCACGTGACGCTCGCCGCGACCGTCTGGGCGGTGGCCACTGCGTTCGTCTTCGGTCTCTGGCGCCCGCGTAGGATGGCCTGATGTCGGACGAGCTACGCATCGACGAGCGCCCAGAGCTCGAGCGGCCTGTGCTGATCGCCGCCTTCCGCGGCTGGAACGACGGCGGGCAAGGCGCGTCGCTCGCCGGCGCGTACCTCGCTCGCGCGTGGGCGGCGGAGGAGTTCGCAAGCATCGACCCCGAGAGCTTCTATGACTTCCAGGCGACTAGACCGACGGTCTCGCTGGTCGACGGCTACACACGCCGGATCGAGTGGCCCGAGAACACTTTCCTGCACGCGCCGCTGCCCGGCGGCGGCCGCGACGCGATCATCCTGCTCGGCGTCGAGCCCAATCTGCGCTGGCGCGCGTTCTCAGACCGCGTCAGCGGGCTCGCGAAGGAGTTCGGCGTCGAGCTCGTCGTCACGCTCGGATCGCTGCTTGCCGACGTCCCGCACACGCGGCCCGCACCCGTCACCGGGAGCGCGAATGACCCGGGGCTGATCGAGCGGCTCGGCCTTCAGGCGTCGCGCTACGAGGGGCCGACGGGGATCGTCGGCGTGCTGCACGACGCCTGCATGCGGGCAGGCATCCCATCCGCCAGCCTCTGGGCTGCGGTTCCGCACTATGTCTCGCTGACGCCGTCGCCCCGCGCGGCGAAGGCGCTCGTCGACCGGCTCTCCGAGCTGCTGGGCGCGGACGTCGACACGGCCGAGCTCGACGACGCCGCCGACTCGTACGCCCAGCAGGTCAGCGAGGCGGTCGCGTCCGACGAGGAGACCTCGGCGTACGTCCAGGAGCTCGAGCGTCGTGTCGATGAGCTCGCCGAGGAGGCCGACCTGCCGTCCGGCGACGCAATCGCCGCCGAGCTGACGCGCTTCCTGCGTGAACGCGAGAACGGCGATGACGACGTTGCCCGCGAGCACTAGGAGCCGTTCGTCCGCCTCCGCGAAGAAGGGCACGCCGAGATCTGGTGGGCGCCTCCGGGCGAGTCGCCGAAAACGCGCCGCGCTGGGCCAGCCCCTCTATCCGAACGTGAAGGAGTAGGCCTGGATGCCGCGCGAGAGGCGCAGCTCCAGGAGCCCGCCGATCGACCGCTTCGACGCGCGCACGGTGTAGAGGCGCTGGGTGTCGACCGCGATCGGAGAGGTCGGCTTGCCGTCGATCAGCGCGTGCACGGTGCCGTGCCCGCCGAGGACGATGTAGACATTCGCCGCCTCGAAGTTCAAGCGCAGCCGAGCGCTGGGGCCGGCGACGATCCGGTCGGTCTCGACACGCCAGTCGCCGCTGTAGCTGAGCTCGTTCTGGGGGATCGACTTCGCGAAGGTGTAGGGCGCGGTGACGTCCGGGACGAGCTTCGAGCCGACATACCGGTCGAGCCGCGCATATCCCAAGTAGGTCTCCGGCGTCATCAGGCCGGTCGGAGTCGCATCAGCCACGTGGCGCGCGGTGCGACCGCGTGCGCCGAGGAGCGTGCGGATCAGCGCCTCGGTCTTGTCGTACTCGCCTTCGCCGAAATGGGTGTGGCGCACGTGGCCCGAGCGATCGATCAGGTACTCGGCCGGCCAGTACTGGTTCGCGTAGTTGTCCCAGGTCTTGTAACGGTTGTCCTGCACGACCGGCCAGGTGACTCCGAGCCGTTTCACCGCGCCCCGCACGTTCGACGTGACGTGCTCGAACGCAAACTCCGGAGTGTGCACGCCGACGATCACGAGCCCCTTGTCGTGGTAGGCCGCGTACCAGGCCTTCAGGTGCGGCAGCGTGCGCAGGCAGTTGATGCACGAGTACGTCCAGAAGTCGACCAGCACGACCTTGCCGCGTAGCTGCTGCAGGTCGAGCGGCGCCGAGTTGAGCCACGCCCCGTCGGCGTGGAGCGCGGGCGCGACCCCGAAGTCGGGCAGGCCGCCGGTCGTCTTGTGCACGGCGGCGAGCGCGGCGCCGCCTCCGCGCACCTTGCCGAGCGCCTTCTTCGCCGCCGAGTTGGCCTCGATCTTCTTCTGGAGGAAGGTCGTGTAGCCCGGCGTGAACTGAGCGATGCGGTCGTCGAGGTGGAAGGTGAGCCCAAGCGCGACCGCGGCGATCAGGACGCCCGACCCGATCCGCAGCGAGTTCGCGCGGCGGCGCAGGTGCGCCGAAGCCTCGCGCCCTCCGCGGGCAATCAGCAGCATCGGGATCGCCGCTCCGACGGCGTATGCGATGGTCAGGACGATCGCGCGCACCCCCACGGTGTTCTCGGCAGCGACCACGGTCACGGTGGCGAGCACCGGGCCGGCGCACGGGACGAAGACGAGGCCGAGCGTCGCGCCGAGGAAGAACCCGCCGCCGACTCCGCGCGGACGGAAGCGCGAGAAGACCGCGAGCGGTCGCTCGATCAGCTGCGCGGCCTGCGGCACGAGGAGCGTCGCGGCCATCACGAAGAGCAGCACGATCGCGAGGTTGCGCAGGAAGTCCTGCGGGAGCCCGAGCTGGTCGAGGATCCACGCGGCAAAGAGGGTGAAGACGCTGAAGCTGGCGACGAGCCCGGCGACGATCCGAACCGGCTTGCGGCCGGACGCGCCACCCGCGAGCAGCACAGGCAGGACGGGGAGGACGCATGGCGACACCGCCGTCACGACCCCCGCCAGCAGTCCGATGCCGATCAGTACGAGCACGTCGGGACCTCCGACCGTTGCGGCGCCTCATTCGTTACGCGCCTCACACCGCATGGTGCCAGGGCGTGGGATGTACTAGGCCGCGTCTTCGGCGCGCACGGCCGGAGCGGGCGCCTGCTCCGCCGGAACGGGCGCCTGCTCAGCCGGTCCGGGCGGCCCG
>JALYLO010000504.1 GCA_030774175.1 Actinomycetota bacterium | reverse complement strand
CTCCCGACTCTTTCTGACGAGACACGCGCCGCACTCGCCGAGGTGCTGCCACGCGAAGCGAGCCTCGGCAACCCGGTCGACCTCCTCGGCTCGGCGACGCCGGCGACCTACGCCGCCGTGCTCGCCCCGCTGCTGGCCGATCCGAACATCGACGCTCTGATCGTCCTGTTCGTACCGCCCGTGATCGCCGGCGCCGAGGAGGTCGCGGACGCGCTCCAGCGGACGCTGGCCGAGCTCCGGACTGAGAAGCCGGTCCTCGCAGTCGTGATGAGCGCCGACGGAACCCCGTCGGTGTTGCTCAGGGACGACTCGCTCGTCGCCGCCTTTCCGTATCCCGAGTCGGCCGCCCACGCGCTTGGGCTGGCCGTCGAGCGCGCCGACTGGCTGCGCCGCCCGGCGGGCAGCGTGCGAGAGCTGGAAAACGTCGATGCCCCTCGCGCACGGCGAATCGTCGACGAGTCACTTTCGGGATCGAGCGAGGTCTGGCTCGCCCCCGATCGGACGCGAGCGCTCCTCGAGGCCTACGGCGTTCCACTCGTCTCCGAACGCCTCGCCGCCGACGTGGATGACGCAGCCGCAGCCGCGCGCGAGCTCGGCTTTCCCGTCGTTGTCAAGACCGCGGCCGCCGGCGCGCACAAGAGCGACACGGGCGGCGTTGCTCTTGGTCTCGGTGACGAGGACGCGGTGCGCGCCGCCGCGACGCGGATCGGCTGCCCGGTGCTCGTCCAGTCGCAGATATCCGGCGGCGCCGAGCTGCTGGCGGGCGTCGTCCAGGATCCCGTGTTCGGGCCGCTCGTCGCGTTCGGGCCCGGTGGTGTCTTCGCAGAGCTGATCGGCGACGCGGCCTTCCGAATCGCACCTTTGACCGACGTGGACGCAGAGGAACTCGTTTCCCAAGGCAAAGCCGGACGCCTCGTGCGCGGTTTCCGCGGCTCGCCGCCTGCTGACTCCGCGGCGCTCGCCGATCTCGTGCAGCGCCTCGCGCGGCTCGCGGACGACCTCCCGGAGGTCGCGGAGCTGGATCTCAACCCGGTGCTCGCGCTCTCCGAAGGCTGCGTCGTCGTCGATGCGCGGATTCGTTTGCAAGCGCAGCCCCGCAACCACCCGCTCAAGAGCTGGTGATCGGGCGGCTGCGGAGAACCCGCAGCAAAGGCGCGGGAAGCAGGCAGACAGCGTCAGCGGCGTGTCGGATGCCGGTCGGCCACGGCGCGACAAAGGTGGAGGCAATCAATCGCAAGGAGTGAGTCATGAAGCGTTTCCTCACCATCGTCATAGGCATTGGCATCGTCGCTGCACTCGGTGCCGGCTTCGTCTCGTCGACCCACGCCGCCACAGCCACATCGCCGCGAAGCGTCAAGGTGCTCGTCCAGCACAAGATGCGCGGCTGTCACGCCTGGTCAGTGAACGGCGGAGCGTTTCGCGTCTCGCAGTCGGCGCGCCTGGCGACCGGCGGGTCGGCGACGTTTACGGACAACGACATCATGCCGCACAAGCTGATCCTCACCAGAGGCCCCGCGGTGAAGTTCGTCGGCAACGCGGCCATGAACCACATCGGCGCCTCGGTGAAGGTCGTCTTCACGAAGGCTGGGACGTATCGCTTTACGACCAAGTTCGGCGAGGACTACAAGGGCATGGACATGAAGACCGTCGGTGAAGACAACGTTCTTCACCTCACCGTCACGGTCTCCTAGGACGGACGTGACGTCACTCGGCGCCGGCCGTTCGCCATCACGGCAGCGGCGGCGCCGCTTGCCGAGCGCCGGCGGGTGTCGGCTGCGTAGTTCCCCACACAAGGTCTGCGCGGCGCCACGGATGGCGCGCGGCATGCGAGGCCGCAAGCTGGGGTCATCACAAACGGCTCACAGGAGGGAAAGATCATGAAGAGATTCTTCGAAATGGGTGGAGTCATTGCAGGAACGCTCCTCGTCGTGTTCGCCATTGGCGCGATCGCGATCGGCGTCGCGGGACGACACGAGGTGCGGCAGAACATCGCCCGCGAGGCAATCGTCGGCTCGCCGGACATGACGCCCGCAGCAATCAAGACCGAGGCCGCGAAGGCCGGTCTCAAGAACGTCACCCTGCCGACGTGCAGCGTGGCGAACGAACCGATCAACACCGGCGACGAGTCCAAGTGCTTCGCGAGCTATATGCGGATCCATACGCTTGAGGCCACCGGTGGCCTGACCTACGCACAAATGGGTCGTTTCCTCGACAAGAACGGGAACCAGACCAGCGACGAGAACGCAGCCGCCATCGATCCCAAGACCAAACGCCCGGTCGAGAACCTCGCGCGCAACATCTGGGTCACGGAGACCGCTCTGACGACGGCGCTCAACACCTCGTTCTTCGCGGAACGGGTCGCGCTGTTCAGCATCGTCATGGGCATTGCCCTACTGCTCACCGGCATCGGGTTCCTAGTGCTCGCCTACCTGGGAGTGCTGAAGCGCCGCGAGGTCAGCGAGCCGGCCAAAGCACGCGTACCGGCCGCAACCTCTTAGTTCCTCCGCGAGCCGGAGGTCACGGACGGCCCGCCCTTAGCGCGGGCCGTTCTTTGTTCTCACCTCCCTGTGCGGTAATGGAGGTAAACCGTCCCGTTGCGGAAACGGCGTTCGTCCACCAGTTCGAGCTTGACGCGGACATCGCTGGGGAACGCGCGTGTGCCGGCTCCCACGACGACGGGCGCGACGAACAGGTGCCACTCGTCGACCAGCCCGGCCTTGATCGCCTGTGCGGCGAGGTCGGGACCGCCCACGCTGATGTCACGTCCAGCTGACGCCTTCAGCTGCCGGACTGCTTGAGGGTCGAAGTCTCGCTCGATTCGGGTCCTGGCGCTGGACACCGCCTTGAGCGTTCTGGAGTACACGATCTTGTCTGCCGCCTGCCAGATCTCCGCGAAGTCCTGCTCGACGGGCGGCTGGTCGGCGAGGGTGTGCGCGGTTTCCCAGTAGACCATCACGTCGTACATCCGGCGCCCGTAGAGGTAGGTGCCGACCGGCCGCTCGAGGTCGTTGACGAAGGTGTGCACTTCCTCGTCCGGCGCAGCCCAGTCGAAGTTGCCATCTTCGTCCGCGACGTGGCCGTCAAGTGACGTGATCGCCGAATAGATCAGCTTGGCCAAGCGGCTACACCGCGGAGTCGAGGATCTCGGCGTGGTCACGCTCGGGCGGCGTGCCGTAGGCGTAGAGGACGAGATCCTCGTCGCCATGATTCACCGACTGGAGCGGTGTGCCCGGATCGACGTGGATGAGCCCGCCCTTGGGCACGTCCTGACGCTCCGGCGGGTCGCCGAGGTACATCGAGAGCGTCCCCGCGAGGACGACGAACGTCTCCTCCTGGAGCGGGTGCCTGTGACGTCGCCCCTTGGCGCCGGGCTCGTAGCGCCAGACATTCGCGCGGGTGTGGGCGAACCCGGCCAGTTCGCTCAGCTCGGCGACGTGGCGTGGCGCCTCGTCGGGCTCGTGCGGACGGGTTATCCACTCGAGCTCGCCGGGACGCACTACGCGAAAGGCCACAGCTCTAGCGTAGTCATGGCACTTGGTGCGAACATATGTTCCCATGGCCAGAGCAACGCTCCTGCACGCCGACGTCGACGCGTTCTTCGCGTCGGTCGAGCAGCGAGATGATCCCCGGCTTCGTGGCCTCCCTGTGATCGTCGGCGGGGGTGTCGTGCTCGCAGCCAGCTACGAGGCCAAGGCGTACGGCATTCGCACTGCGATGGGCGGCAGGCAGGCCCGCCGTCTGTGCCCCCAGGCGATCGTCGTCACCCCCCGCATGTCGGCGTACGCCGAGGCAAGCAAAGCAATGTTCCGTGTCTTCGAGGACACGACGCCGCTCGTCGAAGGCCTTTCGATCGACGAGGCATTCCTGGACGTACGCGGGCTCGAGCGCTTGTCGGGCACGCCTGCGGAGATCGCCGAAAGACTTCGGCGCGAGGTCCGCGAACGCGTCGGACTGCCGATCACCGTTGGAGTGGCGCGGACGAAATTCCTCGCGAAGGTGGCGAGCGGCGTCGCCAAACCCGACGGCCTGCTCGTGGTGCCGCCCGATCGCGAGCTGGCCTTTCTCCACTCGCTCCCGGTTGAGCGGCTCTGGGGCGTCGGTCCCGCGACCGCGAACAAGCTCCACGAACGCGGGATCACAACCGTCGGCGAGGTTGCCCAGCTCGCAGAGGCAGCGCTCGTCTCGATGCTCGGTCGGGCGTCGGGCCGGCACCTCCACGCTCTCGCCCGCAACCACGATCCCCGTCCGGTGCAGGTGCGCAGACGCCGCCGCTCGATCGGTGCACAACGCGCACTCGGCCGTTCACCGAAGTCGCTCGACGTCATCGACGCTGCCCTGGTCGCGCTCGTCGACCGCGTCACCCGCCGGATGCGCGGCGCCGGTCGGGTCGGTCGAACCGTTGTGCTCCGCCTGCGCTTCGACGACTTCTCGCGAGCGACCCGCTCGCACACGCTGCCTCGTGCGACCGCCCAAACCTACGCGATCCTGTCCACGGCGAGGGGGCTGCTCGCGTCCGTCGCCCCGTTGATCGAACGTCAGGGCCTCACCCTCGTCGGAGTCGCGGTGGCCAACCTCGACAACGACGACGCCGTCCAGTTGACACTGCCGTTCGATCGTCGCAACAGCGAGGCACTCGACGCAGCACTCGACGAGGTGCGCGAGCGCTTCGGATCGACCGCGATCAACCGTGCAGTGCTACTCGGTCGCGACCCGGGACTGACGATTCCGCTTCTTCCCGACTGAGAAGCTCAGGCGCGCGCGGCGCCGGCGTGCGCGGTCGTCCACTCGAGCAAGTAGTCGGCGACTTCTTCCCAGCCGTCTTGTCCCGGGAAGTGACAGCGTCCGGCGAACTCCTTGTGCTCCGTCGCGGACGGAGCTTTCCGCTGCTGCTTGAAATTCGACTTGTTCACAGCGGGCGGGCAGATTCGATCTTCTGTCCCGGTTGCGAGAAGGAGCGGTGGCCGTGCCGGATTGCGGTAATTGACCTTCGTCACGGCCTTCGGATTGAAGTTGGCATAGCCGGCCTGGAAGAACGGTCGAGCCGCGCCCGGGATGTAGTAGCGATCGTACACGGCATCCGACTCCTCCCTCGTGAGCGCGTTCGTAAAGCACCAGTGGAACTGCT
>JALYLO010000503.1 GCA_030774175.1 Actinomycetota bacterium | reverse complement strand
CCGCGATGTCCTCCGCCTTGGGCGCGTCGAGGCCTTCGTAGACCTTGCTCGCCTTCTCTTCGTCGCCGCGAAAGCGAACGCGCGAGAAGTTCGTGTCCACGAGGCCGGCGTCCACCGTCGTGATGTGGATCGGGCGGCCGAGGAGATCTTCGCGCAAGGCGTAGGTGAAGCCGCGAACGGCGAACTTCGAGGCAACGTAGACAGCGGCCTTCTCGTACGCCTGCCTGCCCGCGATCGAGCCCATGTTCACGATGTACCCGCCGTCTCGAATGTGCGGCAGGAAAAGGCGCGTCATGCGAATCAGACCATTGACGTTGGTCTCCAACACCGTGTGCTCGTCCTCTTCCGTGCTCTCGTCGAAGTAGTCCCGCCCGAGCGCGAGCCCGGCGGTGTTGACGAGGATGTCGATCTCGCTCAGCTCTTCGACGGCGGCGTTGACGAAGCGCTCACAGCTGCCGGGATCCGTCACGTCCACCTCCAGAGGCGTCACGGGCGGCTGGATCCGGTCGCTGCGGCGTGCACCGCCGACGACGCGCGCTCCCTCGCGGGACAGGGCGAACGCGGTCGCCGCGCCGATGCCGCTGGACGCGCCGGTGACGACGGCCGACTTTCCCTCCAGGCTGGGCACCGCGAGAGCCTAACGGCCGAGCGGACCGTGGCGCGCAACCGCCTCGCCGAGCTCGACCGTCCTGCTCGCGGGCTCGGCGTGCTCGACCTGCAGCGTCGTGTGTGTCAGGCCGAAGCGTTCCGACAGGATCCGCTCGAGCCGGCGCCGCGCGGCGTGGCAGTCCGCACCGGGTGTCACGAGCACATGCGCCGAGAGCGCTGGGAAGCCGCTCGTCACGGTCCACACGTGCAGGTCGTGCACCTCGACGACGTCCTGCTCGGCGACGAGCGCGCGCCCGATCGCGTCAGGATCCGCGTCCCCAGGCGCTCGCTCGAGAAAGATGAGCGTCGACTCACGGAGGAGCTGGGCGCTCGACCAGAGCATGAGCGCTGCGACCGCGAGGCTCGCGATCGGGTCGAAACGGTCCCACCCGGTCGCGAGGATCAGCCCGCCGGCGAGTGCGGCGGCCGCGAAGGCCGCGACATCCGTCAGGAGGTGGAGAAACGCGCCACGGACGTTGAGGCTTTCACGACTTGCGCGCGCGAGCACCAAGCTCGCGGCGATGCTCACGGCGACACCGCCGAGCGCGGCCGTCAGGACGAGCCCCCCGCGGAGATCGTGAGGATCGAGGAGTCGGTGGACAGCCGACCAGACGATCCAGAGCGCGATCAGGCCGAGGGTGATGCCGTTCGCCTGAGCGGCGAGGATCTCAAGGCGCGAGTAGCCGAAGGTCCAGCGGCCGGCTGCGGGGCGGACGGCCATAGCGGACGCGACCAGCGCGAAAGCGAGCGCGGCTGCATCGGTAAGCAGATGGCCCGCGTCGGCGAGCAGCGCAAGCGAGTGGCCGATCATCCCCGCGGCGATTTCCGCCGCCATCAACAGCACGACGAGCAGGAGCGCGATCGTCAGCGCTCTGCGGTCGGTAACCAGCCTGTGTTCGTGTTCGTGAGCCGTGCGGAGAGGTTAGTCGGTGGCATCCACCGGAACGTGCCACGGACCCTGCCGGCGGCCACCTGTCCGCTCGATCGCACGCATTCCCGGTAAGAAGATCGCACTGAGGGTCACGGCGGCACCGAGTGCGGCGGCTCCGACCAGGGTCGCACGAGCGCCGAAGACCGCCGCTACGGGCGCCGTCAGCGCGAACGAGAGTGGCAGGAGACCGATCGAGATCAGCCAGTCGAGGCTCGAGACGCGCCCCAGCATCGATCCGGGAACGTGATGCTGCTTGATCGTCGCCCAGACAAACGTGCCCGCGGCCTCGAGGGCGTTGAAAACGAGGCAGACGAGCATCAACTCCCACGCCGCATTGGCGATTCCGTACCCCGCGATCGCCAGCGTCGCAATCGTCCAGGTCATGTACATGACCGTCACGTCCCGTCGCGGATGGCCACGATGTCCCATGTACGCCGCGCCGCCGACGGCTCCGAGACCGCCGGCCGCCAACACGAGCCCCAGCGTGCCGGCAGACGCGTGCAGCTCGTTCTTCACCAGATAGGGAAGGAGCACTTCAGCGGGGCCGAGGAACACCAGATACGCGATCGCGGCGGAGAGGAGCGTGCCCCACAGCCAGACGCGCTGGCGAACGAAGCGCAGGCCTTCCTTGAGCGCGGCCACGCTTGACGACTTGACCTCGACGTGCCGACCCGCGCGCCGCGGCATCGCCAGCACCGCGACAAGGCAGACTGCGAACGAGGCAGCGTCGATCGCGAACGCGATCCCCGCCGACGCGGCCACCAATGCTCCACCCGCGACGGGACCAACGAGCCTCATGGCAATGGGCCGCACGAACTGGTCGAGCGCGTTGGCAGCGGGCAGCTCCGACTTGGGCAGCAGCTCCGGCAAGATCGCCTCAAAGGCTGGCATGAAGAAGGCGGTGCCGACGCCGTAGACCGCAACGAGGGCTACGAGCTCCCAGAAGCGGAGGGCGTCCATCAGGACGAGAGTCGCCAGGACGGCGACGGCGACGGCGCGGAGACCGTCCGCCCAGGCCATCACGATCCGCCGGTCACGACGGTCGCTGACGACACCGCCGATCAGCAGGAACGCGATCGTCGGAATCGTCATGCCGATGCCCACGATCGACAGTGCCGCGGGCGCGTTCCAGAGGGAATAGCTCTCCCAGGCGATCGCGATCAGGAA
>JALYLO010000502.1 GCA_030774175.1 Actinomycetota bacterium | reverse complement strand
GCGCGCAGGTGCGCCACCCGTCACACGGCGGCGCCGCTGCGTTCGCGGCGGGCCTGCGGGCGCTCACCGAGCTGCTGCTGTGAGCGTGGAACCCTGACTGCTGCTACCATTGCTGCCCGGCGGGCTCCGGTCCGCTCCTTTTTCGCATGAAGACGTACAACCCAAAACCGGGCGAGATTCAGCGCGACTGGCTGATCGTGGACGCCGAGGGCAAGACCCTCGGGCGGCTCGCGACCCAGATCGCCGAGCGGCTGCGCGGCAAGAACAAGCCGCAGTTCGCCCCGCACGTCGACACGGGTGATTTCGTCGTCGTCGTGAACGCCGAGAAGATCGCCGTCACCGGCAAGAAACTCGAGCAGAAGATCTACTACAAGCACTCCGGCTATCCCGGCGGCCTGCGCGAGCGCACGCTCAAGGAGCAGCTCAACAGGCAGCCGACCGAGGTCCTGCGGAAGGCCGTGAAGGGGATGCTCCCGCGCAACCGCCTCGGCCGCCAGCAACTGACCAAGCTGAAGATCTACGCTGGGCCGGAGCATCCGCACGACGCGCAGGCTCCGACTCCCCTCGAGGTGTAAATGGCGACTCCTGCTCAGTATCTCGGCACCGGCAAGCGCAAGACCTCAGTCGCGCGTGTGATCCTGCGGCCCGGCGACGGCGCCACCTGGATCAACGGCAAGACGATCGAGGACTACTTCCCCCGCCAGGTGCATCGGATGCTCGCCACCGCGCCGCTGAAGACCGCGGCGCTCGAGGGCCAGTACGACCTGCGGGTTCGCGTGCACGGCGGCGGTCCCTCCGGCCAGGCCGGCGCAGTCCGCCACGGCATCGCCCGGGCGCTCGTCGAGGTCAACCCGGAGCTTCGTGTGCCGCTCAAGCGCGCCGGCTTCCTCACGCGCGACGCTCGCGTGGTGGAGCGCAAGAAGGCCGGCCTGCACAAGGCGCGCAAGGCGCCGCAGTTCAGCAAGCGCTAGCCGCTCCTCGTGGCCAGGAGGTACTTCGGCACCGACGGGGTGCGTGGGGTCGTGGGCGAGTTTCTGACGCCCGAGCTCGTGGAGCGCCTCGGCCGCGCGGCCGCGCTCTGGACGGGAGCCGCCAAGGTCTTCGTCGGGCGCGACACACGCGCGTCGGGTGTCGAGCTCGAGGAGGCCTTCGCGCGCGGGGTCGTCTCGGCGGGCGGCGACTGCATTCTCGGGGGCGTCCTGCCGACGCCGGCCGTCGCGTTGCTGGCACTCGACCTCGGCGTCGTGATCTCCGCCTCGCACAATCCGCCGGAGTACAACGGCGTCAAGTTCTTCGACCACAAGGGCCGCAAGCTCTCGGACCGCTCCGAGGAGCAGATCGAGGAGCTGCTCGCGGCGGCGCCGGGCGTCGACCAGGGCAGGATCGATCGCGTCGAGGTGGCGACCGATTCGTATCTCCAGCACATCCTCGACCGGTTCGGCTCCGAACTGAGCGGCCTGCGCATCGTCGTCGACTGCGCGAACGGCGCCTACTCGGGACTCGGGGCGCAGGCGTTCGAGCGCTGCGGCGCAGAGGTGCGGTCGATCGGCGATGCGCCGAACGGGTCGAACATCAACGTCGGCTGCGGTGCAACCGATCTATCGCTGCTGCAAGAGACGGTCGCCGAGGGGGGTTACGACATCGGGATCGCGTTCGACGGGGACGGCGACCGGATGCTCGCGGTCGACGAGAACGGCGATCGCGTCGACGGCGATCAGATCATCGCGATTCTCGCTCTCGACCAGGACGTCGACACCGTCGCGGTCACTGTGATGACGAATCTCGGTTTCCACGCGCTGATGCGCGAGCATGGGATCCGCGTCGTCACGACCGATGTCGGCGACCGCTATGTCCTCGAGGCGCTGCAGCGCGAGGGCGCGCTGCTGGGAGGCGAGCAGTCGGGCCACGTGATCTATCTGCGCGACCACGTCACGGGCGACGGCCTCGCCGCGGGCCTGCTCCTCTGCGGGGCGCTCAAGGGCCGCCGCCTGAGCGTGATCGCCGCGGCGATGAACCGGTTCCCGCAGATTCAGGAGAACGTCCGCGTCGACAATCGCGAGCTGACGCCCGCGATCCTCGAGGAGGTCGCACGCATCAACCGGGCATGGGAGGGTGTGGGGCGGGTGCTCGTTCGGCCTTCCGGCACCGAACCCCTGATCCGGGTGCTCGCCGAGAACAAAAACGCGGACCGCGCGGCCGGGGCCTGTGCTAGCATCGCTGCGCTCGTTCAGCGCGAGCTCGGCTGACGTCTCCGACGCAGGAAACGGCCCGCAGCCGGGCTTTTGGCGTTTCCAGGGACCTTTTCGGGGGCAGGCTCCGGCTCGAGGGCCGGACAGAAAGAGAGGCTCCGGATGTGCGGGATCATCGGATATGTCGGAAGCCGGTCTTCGAAGCCGCTGCTCCTCGCGGGGCTTCAGCGCCTCGAGTACCGCGGGTACGACTCGGCCGGAATTGCGCTCCTCGAACAGGACAGCCTCGAATACGTGCGCTCGGTCGGGAACCTCGCGAACCTGACGAAGGCCGCCGGCCCGAACGGCTCCGTCTCGACCACCGGCCTCGGTCATACGCGCTGGGCGACGCACGGCAGCGTCACCGAGGAGAACGCGCATCCCCTCACCGCGTGCGACGACGACAAGCTCGCGATCGCGCTGAACGGGATCGTCGAGAACTACCGCGAGCTGCGTGAGGAGCTCCTCGCCGCGGGGCACACGTTCACCTCCGAGACCGACGCCGAAGTGGTCGCGCACCTGCTCGAGGACGCCTACGACGGCGACCTCGTTGCGGCAGTGCGCGCCGCCTACGGCCGCCTGGAGGGTCACTTCACCTTCGTCGTGATCCACCATGACCACCCAGGCCACCTGGTCGGCGTGCGCCACCAGACGCCAATGGTCGTCGGGATCGGGGAGGGCGAGAACTTTGTCGCGTCGAACCTGGCGGCGTTCCTCGCGGAGACGCGCCGCGTGCAGTTCCCGAACGACGGCGACATCGCGTCGATCACGCCCGAGGGCGTGACGTATGTGAGCGCCTCGAGCGGCGAGCCGCTCGAGGTCGAAATCGTCGAGGTCGACTGGGACGACGAGGCCGCCGAGCGCTCCGGTTACGAGACGTTCATGCTGAAAGAGATCTTCGAGCAGCCCGAGGGCGTCGCCGAGACGATCGGCGACCGCGTCCGCCACGGACATCTCGTGCTCGACGGGCTCGGAATGTCGGAGCAGGAGCTGCGCGACCTGCGCCGCATCGTCGTCGTCGCGTGCGGGACCGCGTACCACGCCGGAGTCGTCGGCCGCTACGCGATCGAGGAGTGGGCGCGCGTTCCCGTCGAGCCCGACGTCGCGAGCGAGTGGATCTACCGCAACCCGGTGCTCGATCCGGGCACGCTCGTGATCGGCATCTCGCAGTCGGGCGAGACGCGCGACACGATCCAGGCGATGAAACTCGCACGCGAGCGCGGCGCGCGCACGGTTGCGATCACGAACATGATGGGCTCGCAGATCACGCGCGAGGTCGACTCGGTGCTCTATACGCGCACCGGCCTCGAGGTCGGCGTCGCCGCGTCGAAGACGTTCACCGCCCAGATCTCGCTGCTCTTCCTCGTCGGCTTGAAGCTCGCACAATGCCGCGGCACCTTGCCGCCGGCCGAGATCAGCACGATCCTGGATCACCTCTATGACATGCCCGAGAAGATGCGCCGGTTCCTCGACGGCGACCATCCGATCGAGGAGATCGCGCAGCGCTTCTACGAGGAGCCGTTCTTCCTCTACCTCGGCCGCCACATCGGCCTGCCGGTGGCACTCGAGGGCGCCCTGAAGCTGAAGGAGATCTCCTACATCCCCACCGACGCGTATTCGGCCGGTGAGATGAAGCACGGGCCGATCGCGCTGCTCGAGGAGGGGACGCCGGTGGTCGTCGTCGCGACCAACATCCACGTCTACGACAAGATCGTCTCGAACATCCAGGAGACGCGCGCGCGCGGCGCGCACGTGATCGCGATCGCGACCGACGGCAACGAGGACATCCAGCACCACGCCGACGACGTCATCTACGTGCCCGAGTCTCCGGCGTTCCTCCAGGCCGCGCTTGCGATCTTGCCGCTCCAGCTCCTGGCCTACCGCATCGCGCGGCTCCGCGGCCTGAACGTCGACCAGCCGCGGAACCTGGCCAAGACCGTCACCGTCGAGTAGGGCCGAGTCGAACCAACGCTCAGTCGTCGGTCGACGTCCGCCTCGCCGTCTCGACGAACGCGCGCGCGGCCGGGGACAGGTACCGGTCGACGTGGCGCGCGATCGCGATGATCCGCGGCGGCACCGCGTCGCCGAGCTCGCGCACGGTGACGCGCGGGTCGCTCGAGTCGACCGCAAGCCGCGGCAGGATCGCGTTCGCCACCCCGGCTCCGACGAGGCCTTGCACGGTGCCGTTGTCGTTCGAGCGCAGCGTGAAGCGCGGCTCCAGCCCGACGCCGTGGATCGCCGCTTCGACGGGCTCGATCGACCGGTCGGAGCGAAAGCCGACGAGCGGCTCCCGGCCGATCTCCCGCAGGGTGGGCGTGGGGCCGGTGGCGTGAGCCGAGGCCGCCGGGACGACGAGCACGTAGGGGTCGCGGAGAAGCTCGATCGTCTCGAGCGGCGCGTCGCCGACGGGGAGCAGCACGAAGCCGATGTCGACTTCGCCGCGCTCGAGCGCGCCTGCGATCTCCTCGTCGCCGAGCTCCTCGAGCAACACGTCCACCGCAGGCCACTGCGCCGTGAAGCGCCGCATGATCTCCGGCAGGATCCGCGCGCCCACAGACTGGAAGGTCGCCACGCGCAGCGTGCCGGCCTCGCCTGCCCGGAGCGCGCGCAAGTCGGCCTGGGCAGCCTGGAGCCGGGCGACGATCGACTCCGCATGCCGCAGGAGCAGGTGGCCGGCCTCGGTCAGCGAGACGGCGCGGGGCCCGCCCGGGCGCTCGACCATCTTCTCGCCCACGATCCGTTCGAGCCGCGCGATCTGCTGGCTGACGGCCGACTGGGTGTAGCCGAGCTGACTCGCTGCCCGCCCGAAGGAGCCCTGGCTCGCCACCGCCTGGAGCGCCGCGAAGTG
>JALYLO010000501.1 GCA_030774175.1 Actinomycetota bacterium | reverse complement strand
GTGCCGCGAGCATCCCGCCGATCCACGCCACCGGCGAGACGCCGCCGGTCGAGCCGCGCGGCGCCGTCCCTCCACCCGCGACCTGCGCGCCCGAGATCGCCGCGTGGATCGCCGCGTACGCAGGGTTCAGGAGACGGGTCGTGTAGACGGCGGCGCTTGTCGGACGGAGCCAGCGCGCCTGGTTCGGCTCGTTCCAGATCAGCCACCGCTTGATCCAGGAGTAGCGTTCCGCGGCCGCCGCCGCGAAGTCCGCGAACGACGTGCCCGAGGTGGGGGCGACGTTGGAGGGCTGCCCGCCGTTCGCCCAGCCGGGCGTGCCGACCAGCTGCAGGACGACGGCGATTCCGTGCGCGCGCAGGCCGTTCAAGGCATCGTCGATCGCGCTCCAGCGGTACGCGGGGTCGTCGGGGTCGGCCGGTGCGGCCGGTTGGCTGCGGGAAACCTGGTCCCAGCGGACGCTGAAGCGGACGACCTCGACCCCGAGGCTGTCGAGCCGGGCGAGGCGGGACTCGAGCGTGCCGGGGCCGTTCACGAGCCAGGCGTCGTCGGTCAGCCCGTATTGCACGCCCGGCGCGGCCGCGGCGCGGCTCGGGGCAAGCGCGGAGCCTGCGAGGGCGATCAGCGCGACGAGCAGTCCGAGTAGGAGGAAGCGAGTCATCCAAGAGGGTTCGACGGGATCGACCCGCCCAAAACGTCCCGGGCGCAGACTTTCACAGTTTGGTCACAGAGGCGTCTCCCACGTGTTGCACGCGCACGGCTAGGTTCGGCTCCATGACGACGACAGCCACACCCTGGGGGCGGGCGACGCTTGTCGAGCGCGTGTCCGTGCAGCAGCGCGCCGGTGAGCGGCGGTTCGCGTCGGTCGTCGAACTGCTCGAGAACGACCGCGGCGAGCGGCTCGTGCGGTTCGCCTACTCGACCGGCGGCGCAGCCCGGCGCGGCCCCGTCACGCTGCGGGCGCGCGACGTGGAGCGGCTGCACGCGGCGCTCGCGAAGACGCCCCAGCTCGCCGGCGTGCTAGGGCTCGGAGGGGCCTAGACGACCGCGGCGAGCGACAACCGAGCGGCATCGACGAGCGACCCGAGGATCAGCGCTCCGTCGGTCGAGCCCAGCAGCGGGTCGACGGCGTGCTCGGGATGCGGCATCAACCCGAAGACGTTGCCATCGACGTTCAACACGCCGGCCACGTCGGCGATCGCGCCGTTCGGGTTGCCGCCGTCCGCATAGCGGAGGCCGATCTGCCCGGTCGTGTCGAGGTGCGCGAGCAGGTCGTCGTCGGCGAACCAGCAACCCTCCCCGTGCTTGACGGGGATCGTCAGCGATTGGCCGTCCGTGCAGCGTGACGTGAACGGCGTGTCCGCGCGTTCGACCGTCAGCGGGACGTCGCGGCAGACGAAGGCGAGGGACGCGTTCGGACGCAGCGCGCCCGGCAGCAGGCCGGCCTCCGTCAGGACCTGGAAGCCGTTGCAGATCCCGAGCACGAGGCCGCCCTCGGCCGCGAAGGCCGTTACCGCCTGCATCACGGGTGAGAAGCGGGCGATCGCCCCGCAGCGGAGGTAGTCGCCGTAGGAAAACCCGCCGGGGAGGACGACGGCTGCCGTCGCGGCGGGCAGTGCGGCTTCGGTGTGCCAGAGGCGCGGCGCGTCGGCGCCTAGGCGGTCGAGCGCGAACTGCGCGTCGCGGTCGTCGTTCGACCCGGGAAAGACGACGACCGGGATCAGCGGGCGCGGCACCCGCTCGCTCACGTGCCGGCCTCGGGCTGCTCCAGGTGGAGCTCGATCGCGTAGCTCTCGATCAACGGATTCGCGAGGAGTTGCTCGCACATCCGCTCGAGCTGTCCGAGAGCAGCGTCACGGTCGTCGGTTGCGAGCTCGACGTCGACCAGCCGACCGACGCGCGCCGCGTCCACCTCGAACCCGAGGTGGCGCAGCGAGCTCTCGACCGCCTGTCCCTCGGGATCGAGGATGCCGGGCTTCGGCCGGACGAGCACGGTCGCCCTCATCGCAGCACGACGCCGGGGTCGGCGACGTAGTCGTCGAAGCCAATGCCGGTCAGGCGCTCGAACGCGTCGACGTAGCGTGCGCGCGTGCCTGTGACCACGCGCTCTGGCAGCTCGGGGCCGGGCGCGGTCTTGTCCCAACCGAGCGACTCGCAGTAGTCACGGACGAACTGCTTGTCGAAGGAGGGCGGGGTGCCGCCGGGGCGGTAGTCGCCTGCCGGCCAGAAGCGCGAAGAGTCGGGCGTGAAGGCTTCGTCGCCGAGGACGAGTCGATCCCCGTGGTCGACGCCGAACTCGAGCTTCGTGTCGGCGAGGATGATGCCGCGCTCCCGGGCGTAATCGGAGACGAAGGCGTAGAGGGCCAGCGCGGTCGCCTCGACCTCGTCGAAGCGTTCGGCGCCGACGAGCTCGACCGCGGCGGCGCGGTCGATGTTCTCGTCGTGACCGGTCGCGGCCTTCGTCGCCGGCGTGAAGATCGGACGCGGCAGCTGCTGCGACTCGACGAGGTCGTCGGGCAGCAGGTGTCCGCAGATCTGTCCGGTCGCGCGATAGTCCTTCCAGCCCGAGCCGGAGAGGTAGCCGCGGACGACGCACTCGATCGGCAGCATCTCGAGCCGCCTGCACTCGGTCGACCGGCCGTCCGCGCGCAGCGCGAGCAGGTGGTTCGGCACCAGGTCGCTCGTGCGTGCAAACCAGAACGCGGAGAGCCCGGTGAGGACGCGGCCCTTGTCGGGGATCTCCGTCGGAAGGATCACGTCGAACGTGGAGATGCGGTCACTGGCGACGAGGAGCAGGCGGTCGTCATCGAGCGCGTAGAGCTCGCGGACCTTGCCACTACCAACGTGGAGCGCGGCCTCAGGCATGGACGGGTTCCTCCTTCGGGACGAGACGGTGGAGTCGGTCGAAGGTGCGGTCAAGATGCGCGATCGTGGCGCCGAGGTCGAACACGGCGGCGAGCGCCGCGTCGTCGAGCCGCGCGGCGATGTCCGGGTCGTCGCGAACGAGCTCGGCGAATTCGCGCTCCTCGTCCCACGCACGCATCGCGTTGCGCTGCACGAGCCGGTACGCGTCGGCGCGTTCGAGTCCGCCTTCGATCAACGCGAGCAGCAATCGGTGGGAGAAGAAGAGCCCGTGCGACGACCAGAGGTTCCGCTCCATGCGCTCGGGATACACGACCAACCCGTCGACGATCCAGGCGAAGCGGTCGAGCATGTAGTCGAGCGCGAGAAAGGCATCAGGGATGACGATGCGTTCAGCGGACGAATGCGAGATGTCGCGCTCGTGCCAGAGCGGCATGTTCTCGAGCCCGACGACCGAAGCGGCGCGGACCACGCGCGCAAGACCCGACAGGCGTTCGGCGACCTTCGGGTTGCGCTTGTGCGGCATGGCGGACGACCCCTTCATGCCGGCTGCGAACGGCTCCTCAACCTCGCGAACCTCCGTGCGCGCGAGGTGGCGGATCTCGATCGCGAAGCGGTCGAGAGAGGTCGCGCAGATCGCAAGCGCACAGAGCAGCTCGGCGTGCCGGTCGCGTGCGATCACCTGGGTCGACAGGGGATCCGGCTCGAGCCCGAGGCGCTCGCACGCGATCCGCTCGACCTCCGGCTCGACTCCCGCATACGTGCCGACCGTTCCCGACAACTGGCCGACGCGGTTCG
>JALYLO010000500.1 GCA_030774175.1 Actinomycetota bacterium | reverse complement strand
TCGACGACCTGGTCGGGAGCGAGAGCCATGGCAGCGGCGGGCCTCGCCGCTGCCGGGCGCGCCCTGAGACCCGGCACGGTGGCGCCTCACCGTGCCGGCGGGCTCGAGCGGACGACGATCGCGAGGGAGTACGGGGACGCCATCGTCGCTGGCGAGCCGCACATCGTCTGGCGGAGAGTGGGCACCCACACGATCTTTGATCGTCCGTGACGGACGGCTGACGGGTTGTTCAGCGATTCCGCCTCAAAGATCCGCCGGCTCGAGTTCGCCGCCGGCGGCCCCGCCGAGGAACGGGCGTACGCGGGGGTCGCCGGCAACAAAACGCACGGGACGCGCGCGCCCGAAAGCGAGCTCGCCCAGCGCGCCGAGACCGCCTACCGGCGGACAGTCGCCGACGGGACAGCCGCCGGCCCGGCAAGAACGGGTGCGGGCGTGACACCGGGGCGCGCATCTTCAAGGCCCTCGAAGGGCAAAGCCGCGCGACAGACTCCGTGAAGCCCCAACCGTCTGCTCTTCGCTACGTCAGTCACCCGCACCCGACGAAAGGATCCCACCAACCACCGCCAATGTCTACCTCGGCGACCCAGATCGATCAGCCCCCGCTGCCTCCGTCGCCGCCCGGGCGAATCGCCGCTCTACTCTCGGCGAGCGGCGTCTTCGACGACATTGACCTGACGCACCGCTCAGGCTGCGAGCTCGTCGTTCAGGCCGAGCTCGCCCCGTAGCCGCGCAACGTCCGCGGCCGGCTCACCCCGGCGGCGGGCCCGCTCGGCGCCGTTCTCGATCTGGCGGAGCAGGCGGACGACCTCCGCACGCTCCCCGCCGGCGACGGCTTCGCGCGGCGTGCGGCCGCCGAGTAGCTGATGGGGCTCGTCGAGCCACATGCGCATCCGCTCGGTAACGAGATCCCGGACCAGCCGCCGCTCCTCGGCATCGACTCGCGGCGGCGGCAGCTCGCGGAGGCCCGCGCCGCGCGCCGCCAGCGCGGCCTCCACCGACGTTATGTCTCGGCTTCGGAGCTCGACGAGATCGCCGAAGTCGGCGGCGACCATCTCGATCGCGTGCGCGAGCCGGTGCTCGGACATCGCCTCGGCGTGGAGTTCGCCGCCTTCGAGTCGCAGCGTCGCGATCGGGATCGTGTCCAGCGCGTCGACGGGGCTTGACTCGAGGACGACCGCGCCGGGGGGAAGCGGCGGGCGCTGCTTCACGAGGGTCGCCCGCGGGGAGGTGATGTCGATCTCGACCGGATCGTCCGGCAGGAGCGCGCCGAAGCTGCGGATCGTCTCGGCGACAGCGGCGATGTCGTGCATCTCCCAGATGGCAGACGCGAAGGCGACCGGATCGCCCTCGAGCGTGAAGAAGCTGGGCTCGACGCTCCAGCTCGGTGGTGTGAATCGCATCAGCGCGAGCGCGTGTCGGCGAAAGGTCGAGGCGAGCGCTTGCTCGTTGAGGTCGTCGAGTGGCGAGCCCGCGAGCCGCGCGAACTCGGCGCGGAGCTCGGGCTCCTCGCACGGCTCGAAGAACCGTGTCGGCCCCCACAGGCTGGGCGGCTCGCCCTCCATCACACGCGCGAGCAGGATGTCCCAGCGGACGCCTCGCGCGAGACGTGCGGACTCCTCACCTCGATGTGCGTGCCGCTGGCAATCTCCTCCAGGGCCAGCGAGCGACCCGGCGCGACGGCGAGGACGCGGTAGAGGCCGAGCCGCGCGGTGGCGATCCGCGCCGCCGCGGCGCGCTCGGCGTGCGGCAGGTCTGGGCGCGCGGCGTAGCGCTCCGCCGGTGTCCCACCGCCCACGAGCTCGCGGTCGTTGTGGAACCAGGTGGCGAAGATCTGCATATCGGCGTCGTCCATCACGCGCTTTGCCCCGACGAACTCCTCGAGCGCAGCGGTTATCTCGGCGCCGAGCAGCTTCGACGACCAGTCCTGAAGGCGACCGCCGATCGCGTCGTCGAAGCGAGCCTCTCGCACGGCCTGCTCCTCATGCGCCAGACAGCAACGCTTGTACTTGCTCCCGCTGCCGCAGGGGCACGGCGTATTCCGCGAGATCGACAACCCGGCCATGCACCAGCACCATAATCGTGGCGCCGGACGGGCCCGCTGTCGACGGATGCGCTTATCCGTTCCGCGTGGCGATCGACGCCTCGATGCCGCGCCATGGCCATGGCCGCGTTCGCGGGCGCTACTTTCGCGTGAACTACGACTACGTTGAACCAGTAAGACTAGTTTGACCAATCAGACCAAACAGGCTAGACTGTGGTGATGAACCCAGCCTCCTCAGCTGTGATCGAAACGCTTGCGTTCAGCGAGGCGAAGGCCAAGCTTTCTGACCTCATGACGGCGGTCGTCCACGGCCATCAGCTGAAGGCTGTCGGTCGCCATCAGGGCAAGGAGGAGATGTTTCTCGTCGGTCGGGAGGAGCTGATCGCCCTGCTGGAGGGATTCACGTTTCAGCCGAAGGTCAGTGTCTCGGAAGGCGAGTTTGTCGTTCGTCTGCCAGAGCTCGGGCTGATCGCCGGCGGCCCGTCCCTTGACGAGGCGGTCGAGGAGCTCGTCGACCTCGCTGAGGCGTACGCGGAGGACTACCTCGAGCGGATCGGGTTCTTCAAGCAGACCGATCGGCGCGGTCAGCTGCCGTGGGTCGCACGGATTGCGTTCACTCCGGCGGACGAGCGGCGCAGTCTGTTCCTGCCGCCGGCCACCGGCAGCCGGGCGCTCCAGCCTGCTTGACGCCGACGGCTCCGACATGGGACGACGTCGCCGCGTTCCTTGCCGCTGACGGCTGGCGCGAACTCCCGAACCGCGGCGGCAGCCGGCTGAGGCATGTCTTCTACGAAAAGGTGCTCCAGGACGGGCACGTCTTGCAGACGCACATTTCGCACTCGGGACAGAAGACGATGAGCCCTGGACGCTTCAGCAGCATTCTCCGCCATGACCTCGAGGTCTCGAAGAACGACTTCTGGGAGTGCGTTCGCACAGGCCAGCCTGTCAACCGACCCGTACCTGCGGAGGAGGCTCCCGTCGAGCACGACGCAGGGGTGGTCGCCGTGCTCGTGGGGGAACTCCACATGTCAACGCAGGAGATCGAAGCGCTGACGCCGGAGCAGGCGCGGCAGATTGTGAACGACTACTGGTCTCAGCCCGGATAGCAACGACGTTGGGCGCCGGCGACTTTCAGGCCGAGAATCTCGGCCGAGTACAAGCTGCAGCTGCGCGAGGCCGACGCCTATACGCGAAGCGACGACGGCGCGAACTCCTCACCCCTCGAGGCGCAGCGGCGTGAACGTCAGGACGCGCGCCAGGGTTTCGTAGTGGCGATCGAGATGGAGGATTGAGGCTTGGTGCTGGTGCGCGCAGGCTGCAATCAGGAGGTCTGGTATCGGGACGCGATGTTGGCTCCTTGCGGCGAGCTCACGTTGCGCCGTGCGGGCGATCGCGATCGTCTCGGCATCCATGCGGAGTTCGTGGAGGGCGTCGAGCTCGGCCTCGAGCTGCGCGAACGCTCGGGGAGAGCGAGCGCTGTACAGCAGCTCGAACCTCGTGATCGCGCACAGGCAAGGCTCGCCGAGGGCCGGGTCCAGATCCGGACCGCGCACGACGGCTGACTTGTCGAGCAGCAGCCACCCAGCTCCGCCGCTTGTCAGCGCCACGCCCGATCGGAGAGCAGCAGCTCGGCGTCCACGAGCGACGGGAGGCGCTTGAGTGCTGCCAGCGCGTGCTTGCGGCGCTCCTCGACGGCGAGCTGCTCCTCGTCGAGCGCAAGACTGCTCCCGCCTTCCTCCACCAGCCGGAGCAGCAGGGTCTTTCGATCAGTGATCGCGGGCCACCGTCGTTGAGCCGCGTCCAGAAGGGCTTCGAGATCGCCGGTGTCCGTGAACGTGTAACGCGGCTTGGTGGTCGGCACAACGTTAGTGTAGCACCACCCTCTCGAAGTGCGACACCGATTGTGCAGGTGAGTGCCGGCAGTGGGCCAGGCCAAAGCAGTAATAGCCGAAGGCAATACCAGTCGCTTCGACCACCCAGCACACCGACTTCGAGTCGAACCGGGATCCGTGACCCAACCCCACGCCGCCTCCAAGAAGGCAAGACCCGACGCGAAGCAACCCGCTGCCTCAAGCGCTACCTCGCCCGCAACCTCTACCGCCTACTCGAACACGGAGCGCCGCTGGCCACTTGACAAACATAGAAGCATCACTG
>JALYLO010000499.1 GCA_030774175.1 Actinomycetota bacterium | reverse complement strand
ACGCCGGGGCTGGCGTCCGCCGGTTTCGCTCGTACACTGAGACCGTGATCTACTGCGTGATCCCACGCGAGCTCGAGGGAGAGCTCTTCGAGAAGATGGTCGCCTACTACAGCGACAACCCGAACGTAACGGTGGTCCTCGACCGCCGCGAGGGCCCCGATCGCCGCGACGCGCACGTCGAAGAATCGGCCAAGGAGCGCCGGACGATCCGCGACCGCCGCCGGACGCGAGTGACGGGGGAGTTCCCCGAGACCGATCCACCGGCGGAGTAGCTCACGGCCGATACGATCGGTCGCATGACCGCGACTGCGACGTTCGAGTCCCTGAACCCGTCGACCGGCGAGCTGATCGAATCGTTCCCGCGCTCGACCGCTGCCGATGTCGACCGCGCCGTCGCGATCGCCCGTGCTGCGTGGGAGGACTGGCGGCTCGTCCCCGGCCCGGAGCGGGGCAACATCCTCTTCCGCTTCGCCCAGCTCCTCGAGCAGCGAAAGCCCGAGCTCTCCGAGCTGATGACCCGGGAGATGGGCAAGGTCAAGGCCGAGGCCGGGGGCGACGTCCAGGAAGCGATCGACATGGCGTACTACATGGGCGGCGAGGGCCGCCGCCTCTTCGGCCAGACGACGCCGTCGGAGCTACGCGACAAGTTCATGATGAGCGTCCGGATGCCGGTGGGCGTCGTGGGTGCGATCACGCCCTGGAACTTCCCGATCGCGATCCCGGCCTGGAAGCTCATGCCGGCACTCGTGTGCGGCAACACGGTGGTGCTGAAGCCGGCGGAGGACACGCCGCTCCTGGCGCAGCGCTTCGTCGACGTGCTGCACGAGGCAGGGCTTCCCGAAGGCGTCGTGCAGATCGTGCACGGCTTCGGCGAGGAGGCGGGCGACGCGCTCGTCCGCCACCCTGACGTTCCGGTGATCACGTTCACAGGGTCGCGCGAGACCGGCGTGATCGTCACGAAGACCGCGGCGGACGAGCTGAAGCACGTCCACCTCGAGCTGGGCGGCAAGAACGCGATCATCGTCATGGACGACGCCGACATCGACCTCGCCGTAGACGGGATCGTCTGGTCGGCGTTCGGCACCGCTGGTCAACGGTGCACCGCGGCGTCGCGGGTGATCGTGCACCGCGGCGTCTACGACGAGCTTCAGTCGAAGCTCGTCGCCCGGGCCGAGAAGCTGCGCATCGGCGCGCCGTGGGAGGACGAGACCGAGATCGGGCCGGTGATCAACGTAGCGGCCGTCGAGAAGATTCACTCCTACACGGAGATCGGCAAGGGAGAGGGCGCGAAGCTGCTCACGGGTGGCGAACGAGTCGAGGGCCAGGGCTACTACTACCGGCCGACCGTCTTCGCGGACGTCGAGCCCGGGATGCGGATCGCGCAGGAGGAGATCTTCGGTCCGACCACCGCGCTGATTCCGGTCGAGTCGTTCGAGGACGCGGTCCGGGCTGCGAACGGGGTCAAGTATGGGCTCTCGTCCTCGATCTTCACGCGCGACGTGAACAAGGCGTTCAAGGCGATGCGCGACCTCCAGACGGGGATCACGTACATCAACGCTGGGACGACGGGCGCCGAGGTGCACCTGCCCTTCGGCGGGATGAAGCAGACCGGCAACGGACACCGCGAGGCAGGACAGGCGGCGCTCGACGTCTTCACCGAATGGAAGTCGGTCTACGTCGACTACAGCGGCAAGCTCCAGCGCGCGCAGATCGACAACGTCGAGCACCCCGCGTCCTGAAAGCCCGCCTCTTCACCGACGGCGGCGCGCGCGGGAACCCAGGCCCCGCCGCCTACGGCTACGTGCTCGAGGCCGAGGACGGCACCGTGCTGGCCTCGCACGGGGAGCACATCGGAACGGCGACGAACAACGTCGCCGAGTACAGCGGCCTCGTCGCGGGGCTGCGCAAGGCGATCGAGCTGCACGTGCCCGAGGTCGAGGTCGTCTCGGACTCGGAGCTGATGGTCAAGCAAATGCGCGGCGAGTATCGCGTGAAGAACGAAGCGCTTCGTGAGCTGTCGGTCGAGGCGGGTCGGCTGGCGCGCGCGCTCAGGAACGTGGAGTATCGGCATGTGAAGCGCGCACACAACGAAGAGGCGGATAGGCTCGTGAACGAAGCGCTGGACGCCGCATGACGGTCGCGCACCCATTTGGCCTGGCGATCGAGGCCGGCGACGAGGACGCCGCCCTCGCGACGATCGCCGAGGACGTCGTCTTCCGCAGCCCCGCTGTGCACAGGCCCTACGAGGGTCGCGCCGCCGTCGAGCAGATCCTGAAGGCGGTAGCGACGGTCTTCGAGAACTTCCGCTACACGAAGGAGTGGCGCGACGGCCCTACGACGATCCTCTACTTCGAGGCGAATGTCGGCGACCGCGACCTCCAGGGCGTGGACATCCTCGAGGAGAACGAGGCCGGCGAGATCGAGAG
>JALYLO010000498.1 GCA_030774175.1 Actinomycetota bacterium | reverse complement strand
GTGCGGGCGCGATCGGCTCACTGCTCGTCTTCATTGCCGGCTCGCTCGCCTCGCTCGGCATCCTTCGGCCGATCGCGCGGCGGCACCTGCGGCTGCCCGTCCTCTCGCGGACGGGCACCGACGCGCTCGCCGGCCGCAAGGCGCTCGTGACCCAGCGGGTCGATTCGCAGGGCGGGCGTGTGCGGATCGGCGGCGAGGAATGGAGCGCCCGCGCCTATGTGGACGACCAGGTGCTCGTGGAAGGGCAGACTGTCGACATCATCCAGATCGAGGGCGCGACCGCTCTCGTCGCCGAATAGGAGGGTCCGCTCATGGCTGCCCTGATCGTGCTTGGCGTCATCGCGCTCTTCGTGCTCGTCATGCTCGCCAAGACCGTGCGGGTGATTCCGCAGGCGCGTGCGGGAGTCGTCGAGCGGCTGGGGCGCTACTCGCGAACGCTCACCCCGGGATTGACGATCGTGATTCCGTTCATCGACCGGGTGCGGCCGCTACTGGATCTGCGCGAGCAGGTGGTCTCCTTCGAGCCGCAGCCGGTGATCACCGAGGACAACCTCGTCGTGAACATCGACACGGTCATCTATTTCCAGGTGACGGATCCGAAGTCCGCGACGTACGAGATCGCGAACCCGGTGAACGCGATCGATCTGCTCACCGTCACGACGCTGCGGAACGTGATCGGCGGCATGACGCTCGAGCAGACGCTCACCTCGCGCGAGACGATCAACGACCAGCTGCGCGGGATCCTCGACGACGCCACCGGCAAGTGGGGCATCCGCGTCCATCGCGTCGAGCTGAAGTCGGTCGACCCGCCGCCCTCGATCAAGGACACGATGGAGAAGCAGATGCGGGCCGACCGTGAGAAGCGAGCGGCGATCCTGCAGGCCGAGGGGATCAAGCAGGCGCAGATCCTGACGGCCGAGGGCGAGAAGCAGTCGGCGATCCTGAAGGCGGAGGGGCAGAAGCAGGCGGCAATCCTGTCGTCCGAAGGCCAGTCGAAGGCGATCGAGACGGTCTTCGCGGCGATCCATGCCGGAAACCCGGATCCGCAGCTCCTCGCGTACCAGTATCTCCAGGTGCTGCCTCAGATCGCCCAGGGCGACGCGAACAAGGTCTGGGTGATCCCCAGCGAGCTGACCCAGGCCCTGGGCCGGCTCTCGGAGAGGGTGATCGCACCGCCGAAGGAGAACTAGGCTACAACATGAGGGATGCAGGCCGGCGGCCTTCCTGCCGATGACGCCTGCAGTTGCTCTCGCCGAAGCGCATCCTCAACATCGGATTCGTCCTGGTCGCACTTGCGGTCGGGTTCCTCGTGGCGCGGCACTTCGCGCGCACCGGTTGGCCGCTGCACCGTGCCAACTTCTGGCTCGTCGGCCTTGCCGCTGTGATCTTCCTGGGCGCCTACGCCGCTAAGGCCTGGGGCTGGCAGCACCTCTTCCGCCGCGGCGAGCGCCCCGCCGTCTTGACGCTCGCCGCCGCCGGAGGTGCGGCATCGGTCGGTGGGATCGCGCTGCCCGGCCGCTGTGACGAGGTGATTCGCGTCGCGGTCGTGCGGCGCTGCCGCCGCAGGCGCGCGAGCATCGGCGCCGTCGCGCTCTCGCTTTTTCTGCTGGGTTTGCTCGACAGCGCCGCGTTGACACCGCTGGCGTCGGTCGCGCTCGCGGTCGCGCACGTCGGTGGTTGGATGCAGGCCGGCCTCGTCGTCGTTGCCGTTGCCGGAGTTGCTGCGGCCGGAGTCGTGCTCGCCCTGCCGCGCATCGCGCGCCTCGAGCGACTGCAACGGTTCCGGCTGGCGCGCTGGGTCGGCGAGAACGCGACGCCGCCCCGCGAGGCCGCCTGGGCGTGGGCTGCGGTCGCCACCTCATGGCTCCTGCGCTCGCTCGCGACGTTCGTCCTCCTCGCTGCCCTCGGGCTCGGCACCGACTTCGCCCTCGCGCTCGCATTCGTCTGCGCAGCATCCGCGTCGGCGGTGCTGCCCGTCGCGCCGGCGGGTGCCGCGATGCAGGCGGGGGCAGGCGCTGCGATCCTCGTCGCCTCCGGGATGCACGCAGAGGAGGCGGTCGCGTTCGGGATCGCCGCCCAGGCGCTTGTGATCGCCGTCGGCGCGACGTGCGTGCTCGCGCTCGCTGCCTGGCACGCACAGGGTCGCTTCTTGCCCTCGCTCAGCCGGTAGGCCCGCCGAGGGCGCTCAGGCGAGCTCCGCGGCCGCCTCGCGTCGGGTCGACACCGGGCCTACGCAGGTGTCCTCGTGCTCGAGCAGCTCGAGCCAGTCGCGCAGGGAGCGGGTGCGGAAGAGCTCGGCGAGCTCGGGCAGCTCGCGCTCGAACGCGCGCTCGACCAGGTCGGGACGCTCGAGGAGCTCGCAGAGGCGACGCCAGAACTTCGGCTCGAGCGCGGCGAGGGTGAGGTGCCGCCCGTCGGCGGTCTCGTAGATGCGGTAGCACGCGACACCGCCGGTCAGCAGGCGCGGCACCTCTTCGGCGCCCACGCGGTGGGACACGAATCGATGCGACCCGTGCGTCATCGAGACCACCAGCCGCGCGCCGCTGCCCGTCCGCGCACGCTCGAGCAATGCCGCGAGCACCTCGATCACGGCGCCCTGGCCACCCGCGGCGAGGTCGGCGATCTGCACGGGTGGCACGGCCGGCGCCGTGTCGGCCAGCACGCCGGCGTAGCCGAGGTAGTTGAGGTCGTGGCCGGCTTGGCGCGCGCGCGGCCCGTCGACGCCGAAGCCCGTGATCGAGCAGAGGATCGTGTGCTTCGGAAGCTCGATACCGAGGCGCTCGAACACCCCGGGCCGGAACCCCTCGAGCACCACGTCGGCATGGAGCAGCACGTCAGGCGGAGGCTCGTTGCGCCCGTCCCACGTGAGCACTTCCTTGCCGTCGTTCAGGTTTCGGTACCAGCCCGGTGCCGACGCCCGCACGGGGTCGCCATCGGGCGGCTCGATCTTCACGACGCGGGCGCCGAGGCGGAGGAGCTCGCGGCTCGCGAACGGCCCCGGCAGGTAGCGGGTGAGGTCGGCGACGGTCACACCCGTGAGCGGCTGCATCGGTGCGAATTATGCTGCGTCTGCGTTGGCGGAGCGGACGACGGACAGAAGGAGGGAGTTGCTGGATGCGGCCGTCCGCGTCTTCGCGCGCAACGGCTTCCACGGTTCACGCGTGGGGGACATCGCCGAGGAGGCCGGCGTCGCGCACGGGCTCCTCTACCACTACTTCCGCTCGAAGGACGAAGTCCTCGAGACGATCTTCCGGGAGTCATGGTCGGGGCTCGTCTCCGAGACGAAGCGGATCGAAAATTCCGGTGTCGAGCTGCGCGAGCAGATCCGGCGTTTCGCACGCATCTACCTCGGCTCGTGGCTGATGACGCCCGAGCTGATCAGAGTGCTCGTGCGCGAGGTGGCGCGCAGCCCCGACGTCGGCGACCGCGTTGACGAGATTCGCGAGCTGTTCTTGGCGCTCGAGCGCATGATCGAGGCCGCGCGTGAGCGGGGCGAGGTGCGTGCCGCCTGCGATCCGCAGCTTGCGGCGTGGGCGGTCTACGGCGCGCTCGAGGA
>JALYLO010000497.1 GCA_030774175.1 Actinomycetota bacterium | reverse complement strand
ATCCGGTTCGGGGAGACCGCCGGCAGAGTCGTCGTGAGCGGACGCCGTGGCGCCGGGCCGGTCGAGATCTCGCTGACGCTGCGCACGGGGCAGGCGAAAGAGGCTCGTCTGAACGGAGCGCGTCTTGCCTCCGCGGAGTCACTGCGGCGCGAGATCGCGACGCTCGTCTTCACGCCTGACCGTCTCGTGGTGGTGAAGGGCGCACCCGGCGCCCGCCGCGCGTACTTCGATCGTGTGCTCGCCCGACTTGCGCCCGCCCGCGCCGGCGTGCCGCAGGAATACCTCGCCACGCTCGCACAACGGAACGCCGCGCTGCGCCGCGTGCACCTCGGGCTGGCCGAGCTTGATGCACTCGGTCCGTGGACGGAGCGGATTGCCGCACTCGGCGCTGCGCTCGTCGAGGAGCGACGCTCGACGCTCGAGTCGCTTGCACCGGGCTTCGCTGCGCGCGCCGCCGAGTTCGGCCTGCCGGACGCGCGGCTCGGTTACGAGGCCGAGGCCGCGAGCGCCGCCGAGCTCGAAGCACGGCTCGGGCGCGACCTGGAGCGCGGCACGACCGGGCTCGGCCCGCACCTGGACGATGTGCTGATCGCGAGCGGCGACCGCGACCTGCGGCAGTTCGGTTCGCAGGGAGAACAGCGGCTCGCCGTGCTCTCGCTCCTGCTCGCGGAGGCGGAGCTCCTGCCCACGCCGCCGCTCCTGCTGCTCGACGACGTGCTCTCGGAGCTCGACCTCGGCCGCCGGGAGGTGCTGGCCGAGCGTGTTGCGGGTATGGGACAGACCGTGATCACCGCAACGCACCGTTCTGCGCTGCCGGCCGAGCCGTCGCAGCTCGTCGAGGTCGAGCACGGAACCGCGTACTGATGGACCCACTGGCGCAGAACATCCGCGCGGAGCTCGCACGCCACGGTCCGCAGGCCGGGATGGCCGAGCTCGTCGAGCGCTGGCCGGAGAGCGTCGGGCAGTCGATCGCCCGCAACGCCTGGCCCGCGCGCATCGCGCGTGACGGCACCGTGCACGCCAACACCAGCGACTCGGTCTGGGCGTTCGAGCTCGGCCAGCGGGCCGAAGCGATCGCGGCGCGACTGGGTGTCCCGAAGCTTCGCTTCGCGCCGGGGCCGCTGCCCGAGCCGGCGGCAGAGGCGGAAGCGGAAACGCCGGTCGACGTGAGCCCGGAGGAGGCCGAACTCGCCTGCGCGATCGCCTCGAAGATCAGCGACGAAAACCTTCGCGAAAGTGTGCAAAAAGCGGTCAGTTTGAGCCTCGCCCGGGGGCGTTCCGACCCGGGAATCTGATATACTGACGGGGCCTAGCAAAACCGTTGTTTTGCAGGCATTTCTTGCGTATGGCGAAGACAACCGCAAAGGCCGGCTACTCGGCCAAGGACATCACCGTGCTCGAAGGGCTCGAGCCGGTCCGTCTGCGCCCCGGAATGTACATCGGCTCGACGGGTCTGCGGGGCCTGCACCACCTGATCTACGAGGTTCTTGCCAACTCCGTCGACGAGGCGCTTGCGGGCTACAACGACTCGGTCGCGCTGACGATTCATCCCGACAACTCGGTGACCGTGGTCGACCGCGGCCGGGGCATCCCGGTCGACGAGGTCGAGGGCACCGGCACGTCCGCGCTCGAGATCGTGTTGACGAAGCTGCACGCCGGCGGCAAATTCGGCGGCGAGGGCTACAAGGTCTCGGGCGGCCTGCACGGCGTCGGCATCTCGGTCGTCAACGCGCTCTCCGAGTGGCTCGTCGCGACGATCGCGCTCGACGGCAAGGTCTATCGCCAGGAGTTCGCCCGCGGTGTTCCTCAAGGCCCGATGCAGATCGTCGGCGAGTCGCAGAGCAACGGCACCACGATCTCGTTCCTCGCCGACGCCGAGGTGTTCGACGAGACGGTCTACGACGCGACGACGTTGCTCTCGCGCTTCCGCGAGACGGCATTCCTGACGCGCGGCCTGAAGGTGAGCTTCACCGACGAGCGCGCTGACGCCGCCGCGCCCGTCGAGTTCCACTACGAGGGGGGCATCAAGGACTTCGTCGGCTACATCAACGAGTCGAAGGACGTCGTGCACCGCCACGTCGTGTTCTTCTCGACCGCGACCGATCAGGGCGAGGTCGAAGTGGCGATGCAGTGGAATTCCTCCTACCAGGAGTCGGTGTTCACGTTCGCCAACAACGTCAACACCCACGAGGGCGGCTCCCATCTCTCGGGCTTCCGCTCCGCGCTGACCTCGACGCTCAACAAGTACGCGCGCGACAAGGGCCTTTTGAAGGAGAAAGAGGACAACCTCGAGGGCGAGGACGTGCGCGAAGGCCTCGCAGCCGTCATCTCCGTGAAGCTCCAGGACCCGCAGTTCGAAGGCCAGACCAAGACGAAGCTCGGCAACCCGTGGGTGACCGGCCTCGTCTCGACGTCGGTCAACCAGAAGCTCTCCGAGTACTTCGAGGAGAACCCGACGGACGCACGCCAGATCATCAGCAAGGCGATCGCGGCGCAGCGTGCGCGACAGGCGGCGCGCAAGGCGCGCGAGCTCACGCGGCGCAAGTCGGCGCTCGAGTCGATGTCGCTGCCGGGGAAGCTCGCCGACTGCTCGATCAAGGATCCGTCCGCGGCGGAGCTCTTCATCGTCGAGGGCGACAGCGCCGGCGGGTCGGCCAAGATGGGCCGCGACCGCACCTACCAGGCGATCCTGCCGCTGCGCGGGAAGATCATCAACTCCGAGAAGAACCGCATCAACAAGGTTCTCTCGAACAACGAGATCCAGGCGATGATCACGGCGATCGGCACCGGGATCGGCGACGAGTTCGACCTCGAGAAGCTCCGGTATCACCGCGTGATCGTGATGACGGACGCCGACGTCGACGGGTCGCACATCCGAACGCTGATCCTGACGTTCCTGTACCGCCAGATGCCGGAGCTGATCGAGCAGGGCCACATCTACATCGCGGTGCCGCCGCTCTACAAGGTGAAGCTCGGAAGCCAGGAGTTCTACTTCGAGAAGGACGCGCAGCTCGAGGAGCTCCTCGCCCGCGAGCGCATTCCCAACGTCGAAGTCACCTCGCGCGACGGCGAAGCGGTGAAGCTGACCGAGGCGAGGTGGAACCGCTTTGCGAAGGACTTGCAGCAGTACGAGGGCTACTACGCGCGCCTGCGGTCCGACTTCGGCTCTGCCGCGTCCGAGCTGATGATTCTCCATCGCCTCGTCGAGCACGACATCGAAGGGCCGGACGACCTGCCGCGCGCGATCGGCGAGATGGCGGTGAACGGCTACGTGCTGTCGGTGCTCGAACACGCCGACGAAGAGTTCCGCGTGCGAGTCGTCGAGACCGAGACGTCGGCCGGGCGGAACATCACCGTCCCGGTCGAGCTGCTCGCCTCGCCGATGTACGGCGGCCTGCGTACGGCCTACAAGAAGCTCGCCGACCAGGTCGGGGCGCCGCCGTTCACCGTGAGGGTCGGTAAGGAGCCCGTCATCGCCGAGAGCTTCGACCTGCTGCGGGAGCGCGTGCTCGACGCCGCGAAGCAGGGCATCCAGGTCTCGCGCTTCAAGGGCCTCGGCGAGATGAACGCCGAGCAGCTCTGGGAGACGACGATGGACCCCGCGAAGCGCCTGCTCATGCGCGTTGACGTGGAGGACGCGTCGGCCGCAGACCGGGCGTTCTCCATGCTGATGGGCGACCAGGTCGAGCCGCGCCGCCTCTTCATCGAGCAGAACGCGAAGGACGTCAAGTTCCTGGACGTTTAGCTGACACTAAACGTCTAGAGAAAGATCACGAATGTCTGAACTGGAAACAGGTGCACTAGGACCGGGGAGGATCGAGTCGCGCGAGCTCGAGCAGGAGATGCGCTCGAGCTTCCTCGGCTACGCGATGCACGTGATCGTCTCGCGCGCGCTGCCGGATGTGCGCGACGGGTTGAAGCCGGTGCACCGTCGCGTGCTCTACTCGATGTGGTCGAACGGCAACCGGCCGGGGCGCCCGTACGTGAAGAGCGCGAACATCGTCGGCTACGTGATGGGCAACCATCACCCGCACGGCGACGCCTCGATCTACGACACGCTCGTGCGAATGGCGCAGCCGTTCTCCCTGCGCTACCCACTGGTGGACGGCCAGGGCAACTTCGGCTCGATCGACGACGATCCGCCAGCGGCCATGAGATACTGTGCAGTCGGCGACACGCGAGTCGCAACCGCGAACGGGACGATGCGTATCGATGAGATCGTCCCCGGCGCCGCGACTGAGAGCGACAACGACGTCGACCTCGAGGTGCTCGACCGGCTCGGCCGGCCCGTTCGCGCTTCGAAGCTCTTCCATTCTGGCGAGCACCCGACCCTGCGCGTGCGCACGCGCGAGGGGTACGAGGTCGCCGGCACGCACAACCATCCTCTGCTCTGCCTGGTCGACGTTGCGGGGATTCCGATGCCGCTCTGGAAGCTCTTGGGAGAGATCGCTCCGGGAGATCGCGTCCTCGTGTCACGGGCTCCGCGCAGTGTCGACGTAGAGTTCGGTGAGCGCGCCCGCGCCGAGGCTCTGCTCCTCGGCGCGTTCGTCTCCGAGGGCTTTGTGAGCGAGCGTCGGGCGGGGTTCAACAACGTCGACGCCGACTTCTTCCGCTCGACGCTCGCAGCGTACGACGAGATCGTGGGCGGAGCCCGCTACGTGTCCGAGCGGACGATTGCCTCCGGCAGCCGGCTCCATGAGCTCGACGTGCAGAACCTCGACGCGCTGCAACGGAGCCCACTGGCCGAGCTCGCAGGCCTGCGCAGCGCCGAGAAGCGAATCCCCGAGACAGTCTGGCGTGGCTCCCAGGCGTTCAAGCGAGTGTTCCTGCAGGCGCTCTTCACCGGCGACGGCTCGTCGTCACTCCTCCCACGGAAGACGATGCAGGTCTCCTACTCGACCTACAGTGAGCAACTCGCGAAGGACGTGCAGTTGCTGCTGCTCGAGTTCGGTGTCGTCAGCCGGTTGTGCCACTACGCGAAGGGCGAGACGAAGGTCGTGATCACGAATCGCCGTGACGCGCGCCTCTTTGCCCGCAACGTCGGGTTTCTCGGCACGAAGCAGCTGAAGCTCGATCGCGAGCTCGCGCAGGTTCCGCGCGAGAGCTCGGCGCTCTCGAGCGACCACGTGCCAGGGGTTGCCGCCTACATTCGCAGCGACTGCGGGTCGCGCTGGGTCGACAAGGACTGGCTCCGCCGCCACAACGTCGAGCGCGTCGAGCGCCGGGAGCGCGACGGCGCCGTCATTCTCGAGCGAATCGCCTCCGACGAGGTGAAGCGCGTCGTCGAGCCGCTCGTGACCGGCGACTATTACTACGCCGAAGTCGCGTCCGTCGAGGACGCCGGCGTGCAGGCGGTCTATTCGCTTCGGGTCGACACCGACGACCACTCGTTCCTGACGAACGGATTCGTCAGCCACAACACCGAAGCGCGGCTTGCGAAGCTCGCCGAGGAGCTGCTCGAGGACCTCGGCTCCGACACGGTCGAGTTCGGGCCGAACTACGACGAGTCGAAACGCGAGCCGCTCGTTCTTCCGGCGCGGTTCCCGAACCTGCTCGTCAACGGCAGCTCCGGCATCGCCGTCGGCATGGCCACGAACATCCCCCCGCACAACCTCGCCGAGGTCGTGAACGCGGTCGTGCAGTTGATCGACAAGCCCGACTCGAACGTCGAGGACCTGATGAGGCACGTGAAGGGCCCCGACTTCCCGACCGGCGCGATCATCGTCGGCCGCTCCGGCATTCGCGACGCATACCGGTCGGGCCGTGGTCGCGTCGTCATGCGCGCGCGCGCACACATCGAGGAGCTGCGCGGCGGCAAGAGCGCGATCATCATCACCGAGCTGCCGTACGGCGTGAAGAAGGGCGGCGACGGCGGTGTGATCGCGAAGATCGCCGAGCTCGTCAACGACAAGGTGCTCACCGAGATCTCCGACCTGCAGGATCACTCGGATCGTTCCGGCATGCGCATCCAGGTCGAGCTGAAGCGTGACGCGGTCCCGCAGGTCGCCCTCAACAAGCTCTTCAAGCACACACCGCTTCAATCGACCTTCGGCGTCAACACCGTCGCGCTCGTCAACGGCGTTCCTCGCACGCTCTCGTTGCTCGAGCTGCTCACGCACTACCTCGACTTCCAGCGCGAGATCGTCACCCGCAAGTCGAAGTACGAGCTGCGTGACAAGGAGAAGCGGGCCCACATCCTCCAGGGCTTCCTGATTGCCCTCGACAATCTCGACGCGGTGATCCGGCTGATCCGATCCTCCGCTGACACGGACGCTGCGAGGAGGGGTCTGATGGAGCAGTTCGACCTCTCGGA
>JALYLO010000496.1 GCA_030774175.1 Actinomycetota bacterium | reverse complement strand
GCCGGCGCGGTCGTGCTCGGCGTATCGCCCGACGACGAGCGTTCGCACGTCAAGTTCAAGGAGAAGTTCGACCTACCGTTCACGTTGCTCGCCGACGAGGAGCACCAGGTCGCCGAGGCGTATGGGGTCTGGGCCGAGAAGAAGTACATGGGCCGCACCTACATGGGCGTCGAGCGTTCGACCTTCGTGATCGGCGCCGACGGCACCGTGAAGAAGATCTTGCGCAAGGTGAAGCCGGACACGCACGCCGACGACGTACTCGCCGTGCTGGCCCCAGGCTCGAGCGTTTAGAGACGACGGCAACGCCCGTTCGGCGCGACCGTCTGTGCGATCGCGACGAACGTCGGGTCTCGGACGATCGTCCGTGACCCTGGAGCGACAACCGCCTCCCGTGCGGCAATTCGCTGGTCCTCGGGCCTGGCGAACGTCACGACGCTCGCCTGCGAGCCGCAGCGGCGCCAGATCGGATGTGACGCGTCGTCGAGCAGCTTGATCGCGTGCAGCTCGCGCTTGTCGTAGAGCTCGAAGCGAACGTCGTACGCGACCCTGCCTGCGAGCGACGGCTGAAACCAGAGGAGCCAGTCGGCATGCTCGTCGTCGGCGAGGACGATTCCGTCGCGACCTGCCGCGGCTGCGACCGCCGCAGCAGCGGCCGGTCGATGGCCCCGAGCGAGCGAGACGGGAGAGCGAGCCGCCTGAAGGACGCAGACGGCGAGGGCCGCCAGGGCAGCCGATCCCACGATCAGGTTGACGCGACGGATCGGCGCCGTCAGCGCGATCCGCGACGGCCAGGCCGCGTCGAGCAGCCGTGGCAGCGAGACCGCGGCTGCGAGCTCGAACCAGACGGTGTTGCGAACGGCGGTGAGGGCGGCCACGAGGAGCAGCGGCAGCGCCCAGCGCTCGAAGGTGGTCAACACGCGACGGTGGCCGCCCCAGAGCGCGGTCGCCGCGAACGCCGAGGCGAAGAACACGGCGGTGATTGCCTCGACCGCCGGGGGCTTCCACTCGACGACGAACTGCGCAAGCGGTGGATGCCCGAGCATCAACGCGTAGTAGGGGACGAGCTGGAGACCGTACGGAGACGCAAGGAGACAGAGTGGCGACCCCACGACGAGGAGCGCCCCGCGCGCGCGGCTTTGACGGTGGCGGGCGAGCCCGACACCGTAAACGAGCACCAACCCGGCGCCCAGGGCAACCGAGCCATGCAGATTCGCCCAGACCGCGAGCAGCGGCAGCACCCAGAGGACGCGCCTGCTCGGACGCCGCGCATCGAGCGCGAGCAATGCATACAGCGCGACGAAAGGCACGAGCGCAAAGCTCTGGGAGCGAATTTGTGCCAGCCAAGGGGCAGCGAGCAACGGCAGTGCCGCGCCGAGCGCGGCGCTTCGGGGCGAGGCACCGAGCACTCGCGTCGCGAGAGCAGCGAGGGCGAGGGCCACCGTGACACAGCCGATGCCGAACAAGACCGCCGCTCGCAGGCCGCCGTGGTGCACGAGCTCGTAGAGCACCAGATGAGCGCCCCACTGCTGGTCGGTCCAGTGCCGCCCGAGGGTCCACAGCGTCAGCGTGTCGACATGCGGGAGCCAGTGCTGCGCGACCACGCGACCGTCGACGAAGGCGAGCCAGCTGTCCTGGATGAGGAGCAGCGGCATCGAGAAGACAAGGAACACGGCCCACATGGCGACGGCCGACACGGCCAGCGCGTCCTCCTCGAGGACGCTCCGCAGTCGCGTGAGCGCCGCCGAGACGCGCCCGAAGCCGACTCCGCGCCGCCTCAGACCATTCGGTACAACGACGCTGCCCGTCACACCCACGTTGTCGGCGACATCAGCGCCTTACTTGATGCCGAACTGGAGAAGCGGCGGCGCCGCCGCCGTCGCGACACGCGGGCGCGATGGGCGAAGCGCGAAAACCGTCCAAGCGAGGGCGCCGGTCGCGACAGCGAGCACGATGCCGATGCGGTTCGCGTCTCCGCCGCTCCAGGCCGGGGTGAAGAACCAGAGGAGCATCGGCGCGGCCCACACGTAACCGATTCGCGGCCGGGCGATCGCCAGCGGTACGAGCATGAGGACGAAATAGTGCGGCCAGACGATCGGCGTCAGGACGAGCGACGCCCCGATCGCGAGGACGAACGCCGACCCCTCGCGGTCGCTTCGTCGCGCATGTGCCACTACACAGGCGAGCAGACCGACCCCACACGCGAGAATCGCAACGCGGCCGGTGCCGTCCGAGGCGCCGAGCGCCCGGAAGAACGCATAGGGGGAATAACTCTGGGCACCGACAAGCGTCGTCAGGCGGTCGATCAGATGCGGGTATTCGCGCAGCCCGGCAAATCCGATCGCGGCCCACGCGCCGAAGGTCACGGCCACGGCTATCGCGACGGACAGAAGCGACGCGCGGAACCGCCGCGTTGCGAGCAGCCAGATCGCGAGCGGCCAGAGATAGAGCTTGAGGACGATCAATCCTGCGAGCAACGCGGCAGCCGCCCACGGGCGAGAACGGTAGCGCCAGAGGGCCGCGCAACCCAGCACGAGTACCGATGAGATCGCGCCGTTGATCAGCGACGACCACACCGGCGCCGAGGCGAACGCGGCCCCGTAGCAACGCCAGTCGCGCACGTCCAGCAGGCGAAGCGCGCCCGCGATCGCGGCGATTCCGACGATCGCCCAGAGGACGTTTGCGACGGGAAACGGGATGAGGGAGATCGGAGCCATCACGATTGCAGCGGGGGCCGGATAGACGAACGGCCGGAATGTGTCGCGGTCCGCAACTGCCGGCAGCGATCCGGGGTACGGCGAATGCCCGTGCAGCACGTCATACCCACTCCGCCAGAACGTATGGAAGTCGAACGTGTGCAGGCCGCCCGCAAGGACGTAGACGAACAGGGCGAAGTAGCAGAGCGGGAGCGCTCCGAAGAGGAAGAGCTGGGCGACTCCGCGCCCGAGGTCGAGCACCGGGCGAATGCGCAGGGCCGAGCCCGCGACGAAGCGCTCGGAGAGCATGCCTAGTCTTCGGCAGTACGGCCGCCGGCCGCGCATCCCTCAATCGAGCGTCCTCGCGTCTGCCGTGGTCACGAATCGTTCGCGACGAGGTGCAGGCGATCGCCGGCGGAGACGCCCGCGGCAGCTCCCTCCGCCAGCTCGACGACCACCTTCGCGCCGCGGCAGCCCGCCGCTCGCCACGGCCGCAACCCCTGCACCACGTCGAGCACGACCAGGTCCCGGTCGCAGAACACCGCGTCGATCGGAAAGCGCATGAAGGAGGTGTGAACCGAACCTCCCGGGCGAAACAGCATCCCTTCGTCTGCGGCGAGCGACGACCGGCCGAGCAGCCCCCGCAGTCGCGTCCACGGCCGGTCTGCGACGCGGCAGCGGGCACAGACCACAGCGCCGTCGCGGTTGGTCAACGTCGCGATTCGCACACCTTCACGCTACCTCGATCGAGTGATTTCAGGGCTGCGAACGCGGGAGATCACTCGAACGGGGTCAAGCGCTGCACCTCCTCGACCGTAAAGGGCGAATACGAACGACGGCGTGCGGCCGCCAAAGACAAGCACCCCCTGATCC
>JALYLO010000495.1 GCA_030774175.1 Actinomycetota bacterium | reverse complement strand
ACCTACGCCACCTGGTGGATCCGGCAGGCCGTCGCACGCGCGCTCGCCGACAAGGCACGGACGATCCGGATGCCCGTCCACATCGTCGAGCGGATGCAGAAGATGAGCCGCGCCGAGCGGCTGCTCTGGTCGCAGCTCGGGCGCGAGCCCACGCTCGAGGAGATCGCGTCGGAGGCGAACATGCCGCTCTCACAGGCGAAGGAGGTCAAGGCAGCCGCGCGCGCCTCGACGTCACTGGACGCGCCTGTCGGTGAGTCGGATGATGCAACGCTCGGCGACTTCGTCGCCGGCGAGGATCCGCTGCCCGACGAGCTCGTCGAGGACTCGCTTCGCTCGCAGACCCTCGCCGACGCGCTCCGCTCGCTCCCGGAGCGCCATCGCGCGGTCGTGATGCTCCGGTACGGGCTCGACGACTCGGAGCCGAAGACGCTCGAGGACATCGGTCGCCGCCTCGGTGTGACGCGCGAGCGCGTCCGTCAGATCGAGGTCGAAGCGCTGAAGCGCCTCGCGACGCTCCACGAGATGGAGGCCATCGCCTACTCGAGGTAGATCGCTAGGACTGCAGGTAGAGCTCGAGCCCGGGCGCGACGGCTCGAAGCTCGCGTAGCGCGCGCGTCTCGAGCTGGCGGACGCGCTCCCGGGTGATCCCGAGGTCCTTGCCGACCTCTTCCAGCGTCTGGGGCGGCTGGCCGTCGAGGCCGAACCGGCGCAGCACGACATGCTTCATCCGCGGGTTCAGCCGCTCGATCGCCTCGGTAAGGTCGGCCGTGCGCGCGAGCGCGGCGCTCGCCCCGTCCGGTGACTCCGACTTCCGATCCTCGATCATGTCGGCCACCATGCTCTCGCCGTCGCCGACGGGCGTCTCGAGCGAGACGGGATCCTCGACGAGCTCGAACAGCTCTCGGACGCGCTCGACCGGGAGGCCCGCTTCCTTCGCGATCTCGTCCATCGACGGGTCGCGGTTCAGCTTCTGCGTCATCACCCGGCGCGCGCGGTTCGCGCGGCGCACCTGCTCGGCGACGTGGACGGGCAGCCGGATCGTGCGGCCCTGGTCGGCGAGCGCGCGGGTGACCGCCTGCCTGATCCACCAGGTCGCGTACGTCGAAAGCTTGTACCCCATCTTGTAGTCGAACTTCTCGACCGCGCGGATGAGGCCCATGTTCCCTTCCTGGATCAGGTCGAGCAGCGGGACGCCCGCCTTGGTGTAGTTCCGTGTGATCGACATCACGAGCCGCAGGTTGCACTCGATCAGTCGGCGCTTCGCGGCCTCGTCTCCGAGGTCCTTGCGCCGGGCGAGCTCGCGCTCCTCGGACGGCGTCAGGAGCCGCCCGTCGCCGATCTGGCGCACGTAGAGCTTCAGCGGGTCGGAGCTCTGGAGCCGCTCGTCGTCGCTCAGGAACGCGTTGTCCGGCTCCTCCTCCTCATCGGGCGCATCCACGACGTCGAGGGCGGGCAGGAGCCCGAGGACCGGGACGGCCGTCTCGGTCTCCAGGGTCGTCTCAGGCAGCGGATGCTCCACGGCTCCTCTATCGGCGGCAGGAGCTCAGGCCTTGAGATGTAAAAAGAGTATGCAGCTATTCAACAAATCGTCCGACTGTCCGTCTACGAACCTAGGATCGTCATTTCATGTGCGGAATCGCGGGATACAGCCTTCGCCCCTGCTCGAACATCGAGCGGACGCTTGCCGCGCAGTCACTGCTGGCTGCGATCGCCGAACGGGGCGCCGACGCCGTCGGTTATGCCTACCGGGCCCCCGGCGAGATCTACCCGACGGTCGTCAAGCAGCGCACACCCGCGTCGCAGCTGCTCGACCGCGTCTCGGTGCCTGACGGCGCCAACCAGCTGCTCGTCCACGTCCGCGATTACACGAAGGGCCATCCGTCGATCCCGGCCAACAACCACCCCGTGCGTCACGGCCCGGTGGTCGGGATCCACAACGGGATCATCCTCAATGACGACGAGCTCCTCGCACCCCACTCGTGCGCGCGCGCCGAGCCGCGGATGACCGTCGACTCGGAGGCGATCTTCGCGATCGCGGCGCATTCGCGGAACGACGCGCGCGCACTCGAGCCTCTGCGCGGGGCGATGGCGGCGGGCTGGATCGACGAGCGCGAGCCTGGGGTCGTCTTCGTCGCACGCGGCATGGGCCGGCCGCTCTGGGCGGGCGTCTGCCGGGACGGCGTCTTCTTCGCCTCGACGGAGCTGGCACTCGAGGTCGTCGAGCGCTACTGCCGGATCCGCCTGCGCAGGCGCGAGGTTCCCGAGGGGACGCTGTTCGCACTGAAGAACGGTTCGATCGCGCTCGAGGAGCGCTTCCGCCCGGACGTCGCGTACGTCGAGGAGCATCCGTTGCCGTCCGTCCGGGCCCCGCACGAGCGCGAGTTCTGCCTGACCCGCCTCGCCGCCCTCGCGGCAGTCGCGTAGAGCCCTCTGGCGCCGGGGGCCGCACTACAGCACCGAGCCGTCTCGCTCGATGCTGACGCCTTCTTCGACGAGGCGCTCACGCACGAGGTACTGGAACGTCGCCCACGCGCCGCGGCGCGACTCGAACATGCGGTAGACCTGCCACTCGGTGAGCATTGCGGTGTCGACGCGGCGCGCCTCCGTCCAGTCGCCGAACTTCGGGAGGCGGCCGATCCTGCGCGCGAGCGCCGCACCCTGTGACACGGCGCGCTCGAGCCGTTCCTCCCCCAGGGCGACGTCGAAGCCCGCCTCGCGCAGTGCGAGCGCGAGCGAGCCGAATGTGTGCCAGTAGAGCGACTTCGACGGGATCGTGCCTCGCCGCTCGTCGAGGTCCCGCGCGGACGGAGTCCGTCCGAGCTCGGCCCCGAGCCGGCGGAGCTCCGCGACGAGCTCCTCGCGCGTGGCGAACCGGCGCGGCATGAGGCCCGCTGCGCGCTTCGCCGCATTCCACGTCTCGAAGTGCTCGATCACGGTCTGCGGGTGCACGTGGGCAGCCGGATCGGCTGCAAACTCCTTCATCGTCGGTGACCGGCCGAGTCGCTCGGCCGAGTCGCGCAGCTCGGTCAGGATCTGCTCGTCGCTGTAGCGCCGGCGGATCCCGGCCTGGAACGCCGCGAGCGCCTCCGGGTCGATCTCGGCAATCGCGCGATACGGCTTCCCCGCCATGACAACAATGGTAGAGCGGATTGGACGATTTGCAAGTGGAGCCTATGCGTCTTTGTCCGATTCGGACGGATCCCCGCCCGATCCGGACGGGTACGGTTGCGGCGTGCGCCCGCCGATCCCGCTTGCGCTCGAGGGCGCAGCCGTGCGTGCCGCCGGCGCGCTGTCGCGCTTCGCCGGTCGTGGCGGCGGGACGACCCTGCCCGGAAAGCTGCTCTGGAAGCTGGATCCGGGCGCGATCGAACGTCTGGCGCGGCGGCTGCCCGAGGGGTCGGTCCTCGTCTCGGCCACGAACGGGAAGACGACGACGAGCGCGATGGTCGCTGAGATCCTCCGGCTGCGCCTGCGCGTCGTCCACAACAGCTCGGGGGCGAACCTCGTCTCCGGGGTCGCCTCCTCCCTGCTCCGCGCGCGCGGTGCCGCCCTCGGGCTCTTCGAGGTCGACGAGGGCGCCCTGCCGGAGGTCGCGCGGCGCGTGCGCCCGAAGGCGCTGCTGCTCGGGAACCTTTTCCGCGACCAGCTCGACCGCTACGGCGAGCTCGAGCTCGTCGCCGCACGCTGGCGGGAGGCGGTGGCCGACCTGCCGGAGACGCTGCTCGTCGCAAACGGCGACGACCCGCAGATCGGCGAGCTCGCCCGCGTACACGGGAACGCCGTCGTCTTCGGAGTCGACGACCCGCGCCGGGCGCGCCCGACCCTGCAGCACGCGGCCGACTCGAAGTACTGCCTGCGCTGCGGCACGCCGTACGAGTACGCGGCCGCCTATGTCGGCCACCTCGGCGACTACCGCTGCCCGAACTGTGGACACGGGCGCCCGGCGCTCGACGTCGTCGCGCGGGAGATCGAGCTGAACGGCCTTGACGGCGCCTCCTTCACGCTGCACGCTCCCACCGAGGAGATCCGTGTGGAGCTGGTGCTGCCCGGGCTCTACAACGTCTACAACGCGCTCGGGGCCGCTGCGCTGGCGCTGGCGCTCGACGTGCCGCTCGCGGAGATCAAGCAAGGGCTCGAGCGCTTCTCGGCGGCCTTCGGGCGGTTCGAGCGAATCGCGAGCGGCGACCGCCGGATCCTGATGCTCTTGATCAAGAATCCGGCCGGCGCAAACGAGGCGGTGCGCACGCTCGTCGAAGGGGCCGCGCCGACGGTGGCAGTGGTCGCATTGAACGACGCGATCGCGGACGGCCGCGACGTCTCCTGGATCTGAGACGTCGACTTCGAACCGCTGATCGCGGGGCTCGACCGCCTGGTCGCCACCGGGTCGCGCGCAGCCGAGCTGGCGCTGCGGTTTGCCTACGGCGGCCTGCCGCGCGA
>JALYLO010000494.1 GCA_030774175.1 Actinomycetota bacterium | reverse complement strand
AGGCCGCACAGACCGTCACCGCCTGACCGCGCCCGAGCGCTGGTCCCGGCGCCCGCTGACGCACCGGGACCAGCGCGCGCCGCGCTCACCTCAGATTCAGTCCCGCAGATAGCCATCAGCAGTTGAGGCGCTCACGCGGCGCACTCCTAGTACCGTCCTGGATCGCGACGGCTCGACCAGCCCGCGCTGCGGGGCGGAAGTACCATTTGCTGCAATGACAGCGCCGGTCGCCCACAGAATCGAGGAACGGTTCCTCTACGAGATCATCTCGACCGTCGCGTCGTCGCTGAACCTCGAGGAGGTTCTCGTCGGCGTGGTGCGGCTGCTCTCAGAGGCGAGCGGCGTCCATGCGTGCTTCGTCTACCTCGTCGACCGCGACGCTGAGCGACTCGAGCTCCGCGCCGCGTCGGAGCCGTATGGGCAGCTCGTCGGCCGAATCGCGCTCGAACGGGGCGAGGGCGTCGCGTGGTGGGCGCTCGAGAATCGCAAACCCGTCTTCATCCGCGAGAACGCCGTCGCCGACCCGCGCTTCAAGTTCGTTCCCGAGCTCGAGGAGGAGAGCTTCCAGTCGTTCGTCTCGGTGCCTGTCTTCGATAAAGCGGGCGCACCGATCGCAGCGATCTCGCTCCACACCCAGGCGCCGCGCGAGTTCACGAACGCCGACGCGGATTTCCTCGTCTCCGTCGCCTCACTCGTCGCCGGCGCGATCGAGAACGCCCGCATCTACGACGAGATGGGGCTGCGGGTCCGCGAGCTCGAGCAGCTGACCGAGCTCGGCGAGGCGATTGCGACCGCCACGACGCTCGACGAGCTTGGCCCGGAGGTAGTGCGACGGACGCTCGAGCTCCTCGGCGCGTCTGCGGCGCACCTGTATCTCGTCGACAACGACGAGCGACTCCGCCTGCGCTGGTCGGCACCGCCGAGCGCGACGGCGCCGCACTCGATCGGACTCGGAGAGGCCGGGCCCGAGCTTGCGCGGAGCGGCCGCTCCACCCGCGTTGCGGTCATGCTGGTCGCCGACGGCGAGCTGCTCGGGCTCCTGTCCGCGAACGATACGCGCGAGCTCGACCTTGCCCGTGCCGCCGCCAACCAGACCGCGCTCGCGATCAAGAAGATCGAGCTGATCGAACGCCTGGCGGAGAAGAACCTGATCAAGGATTTCTTCGAGCAGCTCTCCGGCGGGAAGGTCCTCGGAAACCTCACCTCGCGCGCCGAGCGGCTCGGGATCGACCTGGACGAGCCGCACCTCGTCGTACTCGCCGTGCCGGCGAGCGAACAGCTCGAGCGGGCTCTCGCGGGCGTCGCGCCGCGGTCGCTCTTCGATCGTCAGGACAACGCGACCCGTGGCCTGCTCCGCGTCCCGCCTGCCGGCGCCAAGAGCCTCGTCGACGCGATCAAACGCACTCACGCGGAGCTGGAGGTCCCGGCCTCGGTGGGCATCTCGAACGTGTGCGCCGATCCAGCGAGCTTCCGCGCCGGGTTCGAGGAGGCGGGTCACGCACTCGTGGGGACGACCGTTCTGCGCGGCAACCCACCCCTGCTCACGTACGAGGAACTGGGCGCGTACAAGTACCTCCTGCGCATGTCGCTCGACGCGGGCGCCCGCGACCGGCATCGCGAGGCTGTCGCGCGCCTCGCCGAGTACGACGAGGCGCACTCGACGGCGCTCCTGCCGACCCTCGAGGAGTTTCTCAGCCGCCGCGGGACGATCACCGCGACGGCGGAGGCTCTCTACATCCATCCGAACACGCTGCGCCAGCGCTTGCGGAGGATCAGGGAGCTGACGGGCCTCGACCTCCGCAAGGAGGACTGGCTCATGGTCGAGATCGCCGTCAAGCTGGCCGCACTCCAACGGGCAATGCAAGGCAGACCGGACATTCCGGGCGCCGCGCAAGTGTAGGTATCGACCCTTTTGCGGCCTCGGCTGCGGCGATATAACGGGTCCTTCTGGGCGACAAGGAGGGCTGGCGTATGGCAACGGTTACACACCCGAGCCTCGACGAGATCCGCGCGATCTCGCAGGAGCTCGGTGTCGAGTTCTACTTCGCGCAGTTCGTCGACATGTACGCGCGGCCGAGCGCCAAGCTCGTCCCGGCGGCGAACCTCGACGACCTCCTCAGCGACGGCGCTGGCTTCGCCGGCTTCGCGGCGGGCGAGCTCGGCCAGCTCCCGAACGACCCCGACATCGCGGCGATCCCCGACCTGCGCACCTTTACGCCCGTGCCATGGGAGTCGACGCTGGCTCGCTTTGCGTGCGACATCTACGTCGACGGCGAGGAGTGGCCGTACGACCCGCGCACGATCCTGCGGCGCCAGCTCGACAAGGCGCGTGCCAAGGGTTTCGAGTTCATGATGGGGATGGAGCTCGAGTACTTCCTGCTCCGGCGCGCGGGGGACAACGGCAAGCTCACGATCGCGGACCCGCTCGACGATCTCGAGAAGCCCTGTTACGACCTGAGGGGGCTGACCCGGAACTACGAGTTCCTCGCCACCGTCTCGAAGTACGTCAACGGGCTCGGCTGGGGCAACTACGCGAATGACCACGAGGACGCGAACGGACAGTTCGAGCAGAACTTCACGTACACCGACGCGCTCGCGAGCTGCGACCGCGGGATCTTCTTCCGCTACATGGTCCACACCCTCGCGCAGCAGAAGGGGCTGCTGGCGACGTTCATGCCGAAGCCGTTCACGGAGCTGACGGGGAACGGGTGTCACTTCCACATGTCGCTGTGGGACGGCGACAAGAACCTCTTCCTCGACGAGGACGACCCACGCGGGCTCGGCCTCTCGGAGACGGCGTACCACTTCGTCGGCGGCTTGAAGAAGCATGCGAAGGCGTACATCGCAGTCACGGCGCCGACCGTGAACTCGTACAAGCGTCTCAAGCACGGCACGACGACGAGCGGAGCGACGTGGGCTCCGGTCTACATCAGCTACGGCTACAACAACCGGACGCAGATGCTGCGCATCCCGGGGCCGGGGCGGGTCGAGGACCGGACGATCGACGGCTCGTGCAACCCGTACCTCGCGGCAACCGTGCTGCTGGCGGCCGGCCTCGACGGCATCGAGAACAAGCTCGATCCGGGCGAGCCGGTGGCCGGCAACCTGTACACGATGTCGCAGAGCGACCTGGCGACGAAGGGCATCGAGCTCCTACCCGCCAACCTGCTCGACGCGACGCGCGAGCTCGAGCACGACGACGTGCTGCGGGAGGCGCTTGGGCGGGGCCGCGACGAGGACTACGTCGATTACTTCATCCAGGTGAAGCGCGACGAGTGGACGCGGTACCACGAGCAGGTCACGCCCTGGGAGATCAAGGAGTACCTGACGCGCTTCTGATTGACATGTAGAAACCGGCCATAAGCGGTTTCGGAAATATGGCTGCTTTTGGCCGATTCGTGGGCGTAGCATATGTAGGAAAGGACCACCGAGGCGAGGATTGAGAGCGTGTGCGGAATCGTCGGACTCTTCTGTAAGTCGACGGGGCTCGAAGAGCGCCTCGGCGAGTACCTGGGCGCGATGCTCGCGCAGATGGGCGACCGCGGCCCCGACAGCGCCGGCGTCGCTCTCTACCGACACCCCGCTCCCGCCGGCTCCGGCAAGCTCACGGTCTACTGCGCCGATCCCGCGTTCAGGTGGGAGGCGCTGTGCACCGACCTGGCCGCCGCGTTCGGCGGCGCAGAAATCACGGACGTACGTGCGAAGCACTGCGCCCTCGTCGTCGATGCGGAGGCCGCTGAGGCAGAGGCTTGGATCCGGCATCACCGTCCCGACCTGCGCGTCATGAGCGCGGGGCGCGTGATCGAGATCTACAAGGAGGTGGGGACGCCAGATCGATTCATCGACGAGTTCCGGCTCGCGGATTTCACCGGAACCCACGGCCTCGGCCACACGAGGATGGCGACGGAGAGCCGCGTGACGACAGAGGGGTCGCACCCGTTCTCGACCGGTCTCGACCTCTGCCTCGTCCACAACGGGTCGCTCTCGAATCACAACCGGCTGCGCGAGAAGCTCCGCCGCGAGGGGATCGAGTTCCAGACCGAGAACGACACAGAGGTCGCGGCCGGCTACCTGGCGTGGCGCATGCGCGAGGGCGCCACGCTCGAGGAGGCGCTCGAGGGCTGCCTCGAGGACCTCGACGGCTTCTACACGTTCCTCGTCGGCACCGCCGACGGCTTCGCCGTCCTGCGCGACCCGATCGCCTGCAAGCCCGCCGTGATCGCGGAGACGGACGACTGGGTCGCGATGTCCTCCGAGTACCGCGCGATCGCGGTGCTTCCCGGTGCGTCGGAGGCGCGCATGTGGGAGCCCGCGCCGCGGGTGGTCTACGCGTGGGAGAGGGAGCTTGTTTAGATGGCGCTCCAGGAGTTGACGGACGTCGTGGTCGTCGATCTCGCGGCCACGCCGCTGCGCGAGCTCAACCGGCGCCTCCACGATCCGGGTGGACGGCGGCGCTGGCGGGTCGTCAACCCGAACGGTGCGCATGCGGTCGCCTGCGGCATCGACGCCGAAGTCGACCTCGAGATCGCGGGCCACGTCGGCTACTACTGCGCAGGAATGAACAAGCTCGCGACTGTGCGCGTGCAGGGGAACGCGGGCCCCGGCGTCGCCGAGAACATGATGTCCGGGACGGTCGTCGTCGCGGGCAGTGCGAGCCAGTCCGCGGGCGCGACCGGTCGCGGCGGACTGCTCGTCGTGCGCGGCGATGCGGCTGCGCGGTGTGGGATCTCGATGAAGGGAATCGACATCGTCGTCCGCGGCTCGGTCGGGCACATGAGCGCGTTCATGGCGCAGCGTGGCTGTCTCGTCGTCTGCGGCGACGCGGGCGAGGCGCTCGGCGACTCGATCTACGAGGCGCGCCTGTACGTGCGCGGCGACGTCGCAAGCCTCGGCGCGGACTGCATCGAAAAGGAGCTGCGCGAAGAGCACGTCGCCGAGCTGCGCACACTGCTCGAGCGCGCTGCGATCGACGACGTCGATCCGGCAGAGTTCAGGCGCTACGGGTCCGCGCGCCAGCTCTACAACTTCAAGATCGACAACGTGGGTGCCTACTGATGCTCGAGACGGACCGCGCGCGGTCGCAGGACGGGTGGGGCCTCCGAGAGTCGTACCTCTACGGCCGCCCTGTGATCGCCGAGATCCAGCGCGCGGCGCGCGAGGGCGTCTACGACATCCGCGGTTTCGGCGCGAAGCGCCGGCTTCCGCACTTCGACGACCTCCTTCTGCTCGGCGCCAGCGTCTCCCGCTACCCGCTCGAGGGCTACCGCGAACGCTGTGCCACCGACGTAGCCCTCGGCACGCGGTTTGCGAAGCGGCCGCTCGAGTTGAAGATCCCGATCACGATCGCGGGCATGAGCTTCGGTGCGCTCTCGGCGCGGGCGAAGGAAGCGCTCGGCCGCGGCGCCAGCGACGTGGGGACGTCGACGACGACCGGCGACGGCGGCATGACCGACGAGGAGCGCCGGCACTCGAAGATGCTCGTCTACCAGGTGCTCCCGTCGCGATACGGGATGAATCCCGACGACCTCCGCCGGGCGGACGCAATCGAGGTCGTCGTCGGCCAAGGCGCGAAGCCCGGCGGCGGCGGCGTGCTGCTCGGCTACAAGATCTCCGACCGCGTGGCGGCGATGCGCGACCTGCCGCAGGGCATCGACCAGCGGAGCGCGTGCCGCCATCCGGACTGGACCGGGCCGGACGACCTCGAGATCAAGATCCACGAGCTCCGCGAGATCACCGATTGGGAGAAGCCGATCTTCGTGAAGATCGGGGCGACGCGGACGTACTACGACGTCCAGCTCTGCGTCAAGGCCGGCGCGGACGTGATCGTGCTCGACGGCATGCAGGGCGGAACGGCCGCGACGCAGGAGGTGTTCATCGAGCACGTCGGCATCCCGACGCTGCCGGCGGTGCGACTCGCGGTCGACGC
>JALYLO010000493.1 GCA_030774175.1 Actinomycetota bacterium | reverse complement strand
TCCGCTGCCCGGAGGGATCGCTCGTCGATGCTCGCAGCAAGTCGGCCGACCTCGTTGCACGCGGCACCATCGGCGGGCTCAACGTCCAGACCGCCTCGGGCGACGTCGAGGTCAACCGCGTCCTCGGCGGCGTGAACGTGAAGAGTGCGAGCGGCGACGTCGAGGCCCGCGAGGTCGGGGGTGGCGTCAGCGTCCAGACGGCGTCCGGTGACGTGGAGATCGAGGTGGTGCGCGGGCCCGTGAGCGTCGCGACCGCCTCCGGCGACGTGACGATCGGCGAGGCGTACGACCACGTGAGCACGAATACGGTCAGCGGCGACCAGGAGCACGGCGCAGTCATGACCGGACACGTTGCCGCCCATTCCGTCTCCGGAGACGTGCGGATCGGAGTCCGCCGCGGCTCGCGCGTCTTCCTCGACTGCAACACGGTCAGCGGCGACACGAGCTCCGAGCTCGAGCTGACCTCCGATGCCCCGGGCGGCGACGGCCCGTTCGTGGAGATCAAGGCGAAGACCGTCTCAGGCGACATCAGGATCACCCGGGCCGCCGCTCCGAAGGAGAGTCCGCCCGGCCCAGCCCCGTCCGATACCGAGCAGGAGGTGCACGCATGAACCGTCTTTCGTGGGACACCACGGCCCCGCGCCGCCCCAACGGGCAGCGGACCCGTCCCCAGCCGCGCTCCGAGGAAGACGCCCTCGTGGCCGCCGAGGCCGACCTGATCCGGGTCGCCTGGGAAAAGCCCTACCGGAGTCCGTTCTAAACATCTCTCAGGACGCTGCAGCAGAACGCAGCCGCCGGAGGCCCGCGCAAGCGGGCCTCCGTGCGTTTTGGCCCGGCCCGCCTCTGATCCCCCGAGAGGGGGACGAAGGGCTCCGCCTGAAGGCGCACGATCAGTCGCAATCGACCGGCCGCGGCCGCCGCCAACCGATTCCGACGCAACCGTGCCGTTCCGCCTGATCCTGCCACTCGCCCTCGCCGCGCTCACGGTCACCGCGACGGCGCCCGCGGGGTCGAGCGGCGCCTCCTCCTTGCGGTACGTCCACAGAGGAGAGATCGTGACGATCGCGCTCACCACCGACTCGCTGGCGAACTGCCTCGCGAACGTCGAGTACACGAATCTTCTCACGCAGGCCGGTGGCGCGAGATATGCGCAGGACGGTCACCTCGCGTGGTCGTTCCGTGTCCCGATCGCCGCCGGCCTCGGTCAGGCGTCGTGGAGCGTACGCTGCGGCGTCCTGTGGACTCGCAGCGGGTCCTTCGTCGTTCTCGCGGCGCGATCGACCGTGCGCCCCGGCGGGAGCGCACCGCGCGTCATCGTCGCGAGCCGCGGCTACTCGCAGCGGCCGGATCGCACCGGCGCCGGCAGCGCTGTCAGCTACGGCCTGCTGCTCCGGAACACGTCGGCGAGCGAGGACGCGGACGACCTCTATGTGCTCGTCAACTTCGTCGGTGCCGACGGCCGGTTGATCGCGTCGAAGCCACAGACAGTCGGAGTAGTGGGCGCGGGCCAGACGTATGCACTCGGGAACTCGATGTCGCTGCCCGGGCAGAGCGTGGTGGCGAGGCTCGAGGTGGCGGTGCAGGTACGGGCGCACCACTCGAAGCAGCCGCACCCGGCGCCCACGGTCTCGAGCCTTCGCATCGTGGCGAGCACGTCCGATCCCGAGTGGGTCGGCGAGGTGGACGGCGAAGTGGTGAACGGAAGCGCTCGGACGGTTCTCAGCAGGGCTCGGCTGTCGATCGTGCTCCGCGACGGCGCCGGCAACATCGTCGGCGGCGGGACGGGCAGCATTCCCGCGGCGCTGCAGCCGGGCACACGAATCGCCTTCGGCGCGCGATCGGGCTTCTCAGCCGTGCCGCTCGCCCAGGCGGTCGCGCCGGTCGTCTCCGTCGAGCCGACGTATCTCGCGCCGTGAGGGCGCTCCAACGTGGCGGGATCACCCGCCGCCGGCTGCCCGCGAACGCGCGGCGTCCAAACCAAGCCTGCGAGACCTTCCGCTGCGAGAACCGAGCGCGACATCACGCGCTTCCTGGCAGAACTTCCAGTACCCACTCCCCTGTCGGAGGAGAAGGACGCGACGCTCCCCACGCTCACGATCGACGCGCGCGAGCAGTCCCGCTCGTTCGAGCACTTTGAGCTCGGCGTTGACGGAGCCGGTACCGGGTGGATCTCCGAGCTCCTCCGCGAGATCCTTGATGCAGACGATCCCGTCGCCGTCGGCGATCGCTGCGCCCACCTCGAGCCGGTACTGCGCACCGCCAAAGAGCACTCGCGATCGCTCACGAAGGCGCTGCCGTCTGGCGTCCTGCTTCCACATTACGATCTAAACACCTTGGATCAATGTCCTTTGAGTAAGCTGCTGGGCATGATGATCGCAGGCGGAGGGGTTGCATGGCTACCTGCGCGCACGCCCTGGCCCATGCACACCGCGTTACGGGAGCTCGACGAGGAGCTGGGCCGGCGGGGCCTTCGACAATCTGCTCGCGTCAGCTTGTCGTTCGAGCCGAGCCCCGAGACGGGACTGGCGGCTCGGGGCGCAGACGTGGCCTTCCAGTCCCTGATTCGTGACGGGCTACTCAGGCGCACCAGCTCGATGCTCGGCGCCGGCCTGGCCATCGACGAGCAGCAGGTCGTCGGCTATCGCCGGCGGCTCATGACGCTCGACGCACCGGCCGCAGCCGTGATTCAGCGTGCGGGCTCGCGGTGGGCCGCGCTGGCTTCGGCCGTC
>JALYLO010000492.1 GCA_030774175.1 Actinomycetota bacterium | reverse complement strand
GCCCCCAGGGTCAGCATCAGACCGGTGAGCGCGAGGCCCAGGCCGAGCCGGAACGGGCGGAGGTCGACGAGCTCGCTCTTTCCCACCATCAAGGCACCGAGTGGCACGAGCACCAGGGGCGCCAGGTAGGCAGCTGCGCCGATCCCACTCCGCGCGAGGTCGGCGACCGGGCCGCCTTTGAAGCCGAGCCAGAGGACGGCTGCGAGGAAGACGCCGAGCCCGCCGAGGCCGAGGCCTGTCAGCTCCGGATGGTGATGAGCGTGCGCCTTCCGCCTGGCCTTGCCGCGGCGCTTCTTGACCCGCGAGGGAGTCTTCGGGGACGTCTTGTGGACCCGCTTGGGGCGCGGCATGTCGTGCCCTTCGCGCTCGGCACACGGCCTCCTGCCCGTTAGGTGCGGCTGTAGGCGGCGCAGAGCATCCCGAAGTAGCTCGGCACCTCGTAGGAGAGCAGATCGGGCTGCCAGCCACTCCCGGTCGCGCCGTGGAGCATCAGCAGCTGCCAGAAGCTGTCGGCTTTTGCGGCGACCGCGAAGCTCGCATCCCAGGACGCGAGCTCGCCGAGGCGGTTGCCCCGGACGAGCTCGACGATCCGGCCGTCGTAGGAGGCCGACTCGGCCGCGAAGCCGTACGGGCCGTCCTCGGTGTGCCCGTGCCCGTGGTCGGCGCTCGCGATCAGCGCCACCCGCAGCTCGCCCGTCGCTGCTGCGAGCGCCGCTCCCGCCCGGACGTGCTGCTCGTTCGAGAGCGTCCGGCACGGGGTGACGACGACTGCGGGTGCACGCATGAACCAGAGCGGGATCAGCGCGCCCCAGTCCAGGGGCATCGTCGAGGCGCCGGCCGCCGTGGCGCCGAAGGTGATGCCGGCTGCGGGCAGTCCCTCGCCGAGCAGCGCGCGGACGCAGGCATCGGCAAGCTCGGGATCGCCGGGCCCTTCGTAGTGGGTGTCGGCGTCGGTCCACTGCGACGCGTCGCCTTTGAGGCGCAGCGAGCGGACGACCGCGAACTGCCCGTCGACGTGCACGCCGTGCGGTGTCAGGACGATTGCAGCGTCGGGCTGCGCGTCCGCGAACCTTCGGCCGAGCTCCTCCATCCCCTGCCGGGTCGGCGCGTCCGGCTGGTCGAACACCGGCCCACCGTGCGGGGCGATCGCCGCGAAGACGAGGGTCATGCGTCGAGTGACGTGATGCGCTCCACGACCAGTTCCGCGAAGGCCTCGCCGTCGATGTCGAGCCCGACCTTCGCGTTCGGCACGCCGTAATGCTCGCGGCCGCGCCAGTCGACGTTCGTTCGTCCCCAGCTCGGCCCGGTGCTGCAGTCGACGTCGATGAACGCGTCGCGCACCGTCATCAGGCTGGGACGGAGCACATGCGCGACGCAGACCGGGTCGTGCATCGGCGAGCCCGCGAGGTCCGGGTAGCGCCTCCTGTGGAAGCGCGCGTAGAAGTCCATCAGCTGCGCGACCATCGACCCGACGCGACCGGAGGAGCGCAGCCGCTCGGTGTGCTCGTCCGTGATGAGGGCACGGTGGGTCACGTCGAGGCCGACCATCGTCGTGTCGAGGCCGGCCGCGAAGACGCGTTGCGCCGCTTCCGGGTCGGCCCAGATATTGAACTCGGCCGCGGGGGTACGGTTGCCCTCGCCGATCGAGCCGCCCATGAGGACGATCCGCTCCGGCTTCGCATCCGGGTGGAGCGCGAGCAGCAGGCCGATGTTGGTCAGCGGCCCGGTCGGGACGAGCGTGAGCTTGCCGCCGCGCGCGGCGATCTCGTCGGCGATGAAGTCGACGGCGTGCTGCTCCTGCGCCCTGCCGGCGGGTTGCGGCAGATTGGGGCCGTCGAGGCCGGACTCGCCGTGGACGTGCGTGGCGACGTCGCGCTCGCGAATCAGCGGCCGGTCGGCTCCGGCGTACACGGCGATGTCGCCGCGGCCTGTGAACTCGAGCACGCGCAGGGCGTTCGAGGTCGTCTTGTCGAGCGTCTGGTTCCCCGAGACTGTCGTCACGCCGACGAGCTCGATCTCGGGCGACGCGAGCGCGAGCAGGATCGCGATCGCGTCGTCGTGGCCGGGGTCGCAGTCGAGGATGATGGGTGTCGGCGTCACGCCGTGAGTATCGCGTCAACCTGCGCGGCGGTGGGCAGCGAGGGCTGCGCGCCGTGACGCGACGCCGCGAGTGCGCCGGCTGCGCACGCGCGGCTGAGCGCGACCTGGCGCCCGCGCCCTTCGAGCAGCGAGACGACGAGGCAGGCGGCGAATGCGTCGCCCGCCGCCGTTCCGTCGACCGCATGGACGTGCGGTGGTGTGGCCCGCGCAACCTCGCGTCCCCCCTCGATGAGCGCCGCTCCCCGGGCGCCGTCGGTGACCGCGACGAGCTTCCCGCGTGAGACGACCTCGTGCTCGAGGCGGTTGACGATCAGGAGGTCCGGCTCCAGGTCGATCGGCCGGGCGGGCGCGGCGTTCAGCACGAAGAAGCCGCTGCCGCGCGCGGCCGCGTGCACGACCGAGTCCGGCACTTCGAGCTGGCAGAGGACCGTCCCGCCCGGGGACTGCGGGGTCACGGCGGCGTTCGCTCCCGGGACGACGACGATCTGGTTCTCGCCGTCGGCGGCGACCAGGATCAGCGCGATGCCGGTGACGCCCGTGCGCGCCAGTTCGAGCTCGACACCGGCGTCCTCGAGCCCCGTGAGGGCCTCGGCCGCCAGAGGGTCCATCCCCACGGCGCCCACCAGGCGGACCTTCGCGCCGAGGCGGGCCGCGGCGACTGCCTGATTGGCGCCCTTGCCGCCCGGGATCCGCTCGAGGTCGCGCGCAGCGACGGTCTCGCCGGGGCGCGGCAGGCGCTCGACCCGGGCGACGAGATCGAGGTTGATCGACCCGACGACGGTCAGCTCCACCGACACGGCCGCAGCTTACGGACGCCGCCCCCAACGTGAGGGCCGCACGGACATGTCCCAGGCGTTGTGGTTCATCCACCGTCTCGGTCCCTTCCGGCCGGTCCCGCCGGCCGCCGAACCCTTCAAGCCACCCCGAAGACATGTCCCACCTGTGGATGGTCCGCGACGGTGGCTGCCACCAGACACGGCCCTCGGAGACCCGGTCTGGCGGTGAGCTTTGTGACACGTCGACGGACATGTCCACGGCGCGGGTGGGATTGGCGTCTACGCGGCGATCGCGCGCAGGTCGTCGAGCGCACGACCGAGGAGGTTCTCCCGGAGGTCGAACAGGCCCGCCCAGAGCGAGCCGGCGTCGATCGTCGAGTTCCAGCGCACCGTCGCCGCCAGTCCTTCGAGCGCGCGCACGAGGACGGCGAGCTCCAGGTAGGCGGTCGCAACACGGTGGGGCCCGACCTTGACGCCCGCGCGGTCGAGCACCGGCTCCCAGTCGACGAGCTCCGCGCTCGACGGTTCCCCGAACCACGACTGCCCCTCGGCGAGGTCGGCTTCCAGCTCGAGCAGGTAGCGCCCGAGCGGTTGCTCGAGGCCCGCGAGTGCGGTCTCGACCCTGTCTGCAGCGCGCCTCAGCGCAGCCTGGCGCCTGCCCGGCGTCGATGGGTCGGGCTCGCCGCGCGCCCAGCGCTCGAGCAGCCGGCAGAACGCGAGCGAGGCGACCTCGACGGCGGCGAGCTGGCCGATGAGCCGGCGGGCCGTCGCATCGTCGACCGCGTGGTCGACGATCACCGCCGCCCACTCCGGGCGGGTATCGAGCGGCGTGCTCACACCTCCACCACGACGGGCAGGATCATCGGACGGCGGTGCGTTCGGTCGTAGATCAGCTGGCCGATGCCGTCGTGGATGTGTTCCTGCAGCAGCTTGATCTCGCGGATGTCGTCCTCGAGCAGGCCGCTGACGATCTCGTGCGCCTCCTGGCGCATCTCCGCGAGCAGCTCGTCGCTCTCGGCGAAGCCGCGCGTGATCAGCTCGGGATGCGACGCGCCTTCGCCGGTGAGCGTCGTCACGACGATCAGGACGCCGTCCTCCGACATGTGGCGCCGGTCGCGGATCGCGACGTCGGAGATGTCCCCGACGCCGAGCCCGTCGACGAAGGTGACGCCCGACTCGACCCGCCCCGAGATGCGGACGCCCTCGCGCGACAGCTCGACGACGTCGCCGTTCTCGGCGATCACGATCGAGGACGCGGGAACGCCCGCGTCCTGCGCGAGGCGGCCGTGCGCCGCCTGCATCCGGTATTCCCCGTGGATCGGCATCACCGCGTTCGGGCGAACCAGGCTGAGCAGCGTGCGCAGCTCCTCGGCTCGGGCGTGGCCGGAGACGTGCACGTCGGCATTCTCCTCGTGCAGCACCTCGGCACCGTTCCGCGTCAAGCGGTTGATCGCATCGTGAACGCGCAGCTCGTTGCCCGGCACCGGGCGAGCCGAGATGATCACAGTGTCGCCACGCTCCACCTTGATGGCCGGGTGGTCGTTGTAGGCGATCCGCGTCAGTGCCGACAGCGGCTCTCCTTGAGAACCTGTGCACAAGATCAATTGTTCCTTCGGCGGGATGTCGTCGAGATCCTGCGCACGGACGAGCACGTCGTCGGCGACCTCCACGTAGCCGAGGTTGCGCGCAACGTTCATGTTGCGCCGCATCGAACGCCCGACGACCGCGACCTTGCGTCCCGACGAGACGGCGACGTCGATCGCCTGCTGCATGCGGTGGATGTTCGAGGCGAAGCTCGAGACGAGAATGCGTCCCTCCCGTGTCGGGATGATCTGGCGGAACGCCTCCCCGACGACGCGCTCGGAGCGCGTGAAGCCGGGCCGCTCGGCGTTCGTCGAGTCGCCGCAGAGGAGGTCGACGCCGCGGTTGCCGATGGTGGCGAGGCGGCCGACGTCCGTGCGCAGCCCGTCCACGGGGGTGTGATCGAGCTTCCAATCCCCTGTGTGGAAGACGCGGCCGGCGCTCGTCTCGATGCAGATCCCGACCGCGTCGGGCACCGAGTGGGCCATGCGGACGAACTCCAGCCGGAACGGGCCGAGGTCGAGGGGGTCGCCCTCCGGGTCGATCTCGCGCAGCTCCGCCGCACGCAGCAGGCCGTGCTCGTCGAGCTTCGATTTCACGAGCCCGAGCGTCAGGCGCGTCGCCCAGATTTCGCGCACCTTGACCTCGCGCATCAGGTACGGCAGTGAGCCGACGTGATCCTCGTGCGCGTGCGTCAGGACGACGGCGCGGATGCGCTTCTCGCGCAGGTAACCGAAGTCGGGGAGGATCAAGTCCACGCCGAGATGCTCGTCGCGCGGGAAGGCCATCCCTGCGTCGACGACGATCAACTCGTCGCCGAGCTCGTAAACGGTCATGTTCTTACCGACCTCACCGAGCCCGCCGAGCGGGATCACACGCAATACATCGCTCATGAGGCAGCCAGTCTAGGCGGGGACCAGCAGGCCCAGGCGATCGAGGCACCCGCGCACCTGCGCAAGCTCCCCCTCGGTCGCCGGGACGAGCGGCAGCCGGTGGCCGCCGACCCTGTGCCCAAGCAGGTTCAGAGCGGCCTTGATGGCAATTGGGTTCGACGCGACCTTCAGGAGGTCGTAGGCCGCCTCCAGGTCGCGGTCGAGCTCGCGGGCGCGCTC
>JALYLO010000491.1 GCA_030774175.1 Actinomycetota bacterium | reverse complement strand
CTCCCCGGCCGCCGCCCGTCGCCCGCTCGGCAGCGGCGCCGACAAGCCCCAATCGCGACCGGCGCGGGGCGCGCGCGTCGGGCTCGGGGCGTTGGCGCGGCGCGACCGTCATCCCAATAGCCGCCTCGCGACCCCTGCCATCGAGGAGCGATTGGCGAAAGAGAGAAACCGTGGTAAATCTGTCCACCGGCATCCGTGACGGTGAAATTCACCATCAAGAACCCTGGTTCGTCACGGTGGGGAAATTCCTCATCTCCTCGGCCTCCAGCACCCGCCGCGACGGCCAGACGACGTAGGAGAGCGCGAGCACCGGGTCGAGGTCCTGCAGTCTGATCGCCCGTCTCGCCGCCGCCGCCCTCGCGAGCTGCCGCGCAGCTGCAGGTCGCTGATCCGCCGGATGCACGGCCGCCTCGTCCTCGGCGTCGCTCCAGGCGGCCGCGAACACCGGATCCTCGTCGCGGCGCTTGTAGACGGTCGAGTGCCCAACGCCGGCCGCCCGGCACGCGTCGACGACGATCCCGAGCTGCCTGAGCGCGTCGAGGAACCTGTCCTGCCATCCGAGGGCGGCTGTCGACATCACCCTCACTCCCGTGGCGGCTCCTCGAGCTTCGACGGCGGAACGCGCACCCGCGAGGGCTCCCACCATCGCACGCGCCCGTCCGAGAAGCGGACGCGCAGCTCCGCCTCGCCGACATCGAGCCCGAGCGCCTCACCGATCTGCTCGAGCAGCGCCCGCAGGTGCGGCTGCAGCTCCGTCGTCGCGTCCTCGGCCATGCCCTAAGCGTATTTTGTTGCACGGCTTGCAAACGAGCTGCGCGCCACGTGCGCGCCACGCGCGCCAGTAAACGGCGCACAACGGCGCACTCGGGCGCACAATCAGCGGGGAGGCCAGAAACGCCGAAACCCGCAGAACCATGCGGGTTTCGGCTTGAATAGAGGGAATGCCCCCGGGCCGAATTGAACGGCCGCACGCGGTTTAGGAAACCGCTGCTCTATCCACTGAGCTACGGGGGCTCGAGCGGAGGGTATCGCGCTCTTAGGAATTTCTCAGGTCGCTCTCAAGTGTCGCTCAGGCCGTGCCGATGTCATGGGGAAAAGCGACCAAAAAGGAGCGGAGCCATGAACAGGAACCTCGATGAAACCACGGTGGCGATCGTCGCCGCCGACGCGGCCCATCTTCACGAAGCGATCGAGAGCGTCAGGTGGGAGCGCCGCGGGCCGCTTCAGCGGCTCGTGCGCGTCGGCTCGAACGTGGATCCGAACGCGGAGGCGCGCCAGCCCGGCAACTGAACTGCGAATACGGTTCCGTCCTCCGTCGAGCGCACCGCGCAGCGGCCCGCGTGTGCCTTCGCGATCGTATCGACGATCGCGAGGCCGAGGCCGACGCCGCCCTCGGCCCGGGTCCGCGCCGAGTCGACCCGCCCGAATCGCTCGAAGATCCGCGATAGCGCCTCGCCGGCGATACCCGGGCCATCGTCGGCGACCTCGATCACGACGTCATCGCCATCGCTCCGCGACCGGACCTCGATCGCCCCGTGCGAGGAGGTGTATTCGACCGCATTCTCGAGCAGCGCGTCGAGTGCGACACGAACCGCATCGGGGTCTGCGGCGAGCGTTCCGGCAGCGACCGGCCCGAGTCGCCAGGCCCGCGGCGCGACCTCCGACCAGCGGAGGAAGACGTCCTCGAGGAACTGCTCCAGGTCGATGTCCTGGACGCGCACGAAGTTCGGCTGATCCGCCTTGGCGAGCAGGAGCAACCGATCGACGATCCATTGCATGCGACGCAACTCGTCGAGCGCGACGCTGAGCTCCTGCGCCGCACCGCGTTCACGCACTAGCATCTCGAGCTGGCCCTGCGCGATCGTGATCGGCGTTCGCAGCTCGTGCGATGCGTCGTTCAAGAACTGCTCCTGCTGCTCCGCGAGCGCTGCCACGGCGTTCATCGCGTGTTGTCTCCGACGGCCGTGCCAGACCATCGCGAGGAACATCGCGGACATGAGCGGCACCTCGAACAGCTCGCCCCACTCCTGCGTCCCGCGCCGCGCGTCGATCGTGATCAGGGTGCCCGTCGTCACGATCACGCCGAGGAGCACCGCCGACGTCGGCTTCAGGCGCCAGACACGAAAGCCGTAGAGCAGGGTCAGCGACACCCAAATGAAGTGGAACGGAACGGTCTCCCACCGCTCCCACCTGACCATCGCCCAGAGGTTCGCCGCGGCGAACGCGGCCCAGGCGATGTCGATCGGCTCAGGCCGCGACCAGCCGATAGCCCGCATGGCGGATGGTCTCGATCGGGGCGCCCTCGCCGAGCTTTTGCCGCAAGCGTCGCACGCAGACCTCGACGACATTCGAGCGCGGGTCGAAATGGTAACCCCACACCTCGTTGAGGAGACGCTCACGGCTGATCACCTCGCCGGGATGAAGCGCGAGGTGGTGCAGCACTCGAAACTCCCGGTCCGAGAGGTCGGTCACGCGCTCGCCGACCCGGGCCTGGCGGCGTGCGAGGTCGAGATCGAGCTTGCCCACGCGCACGACGTTTCCGTCCGAGCCGCCGTTCGCGTGCCGAAGTTGCGCACGCACGCGAGCGATCAGCTCGGCCAGTGCGAACGGCTTCGCGACATAGTCGTTCGCCCCGAACTCGAACCCTCGTAGCTTCGTCGCGAGATCGGAGCGGGCCGACAGGATCACGACGGGCAGTTCCGGCTGTTGCTGTCGGAGCTCACGTAGAAGCGTCAGCCCTCCGACCTGCGGAAGAAGCAGGTCGAGGACGACGGCCGCGTACGAGCTCTCGCGAGCGAGCCGAAGCGCATCGAGGCCGTCCGCCGCCGCGTCGACGGTGAAGCCCTCCGCCTCGAAGCCCCTCGCGACGAAGGCGAGGATCCGGGGCTCGTCCTCTACGACCAGGATCCGCGTGCTGTTTCCTCCTGCGCGCGACGATACAAGGGGTGACGCGCACGTGACGCGGGGATGACAGTTTCGTCATCTGGACATCCGGTCGGCCTTCGGGATCGTAAGGTTTCCGCGCCGTGGCGGACAGCACGCGCACCCAAGGTGCGCCCGTTCTCGAATCCCATGAGGTGGGCGCTCAGCGACCTGCGCCGCAGCCGTTTCCGGACCGCGCAGCTCGCCACTGGATCCTCTCGTCGATCGTGTGGCTGACGGTGGTCGACCTCTTCGGCCTCGTGCTCGCGACGGAATTCGTGACGCCGGAAGCCTTCGGCGGGATCTCGTGGCTCAGCTTCAGCCGGATTCGTCCGTCGCACGTCAACGGAGTCATCCTCGCGTGGCTGACGATGATGTACTTCGGCGCGCTCTTCTACATGCTGCCGCGCTTGGTCGGCACGCGCTCGATGTGGAGCGAGCGGCTCGGCGTGATCTGCGCGTGGCTGTGGAACCTGATGTTCCTGCTCGCCGTGATCGCGCTGCTCACCGGCCACAGTCAGGGGCGCGAGTATGGCGAGTTCATCTGGCCGATCGACATCCTGCTGCTCGTCATCTGGTGCGCGAACATCGTGAACATCCTGGCGACTGTCGCGATCCGGACGATCAAGCCGATCTACGTCGCCGTGTGGTTCTTCGTTGCGAGCCCGCTCTGGCTCGCCGCCGACTACGCGATCGGCAACGTGATCTGGCGGCCGGGCCACATCTGGGGGGCGCCCTCGGGTGCTCTCGCCGGCAGCCTCTCTGACGCGATCCTCAACTGGTGGTATGCGCACAACCTGTTCGGCCTGTGGTTGACGCCGATGCTGCTCGCGCTCATGTATTACATGGTCCCGCGCATCACCAACACACCGCTCTACAGCTACACGCTGTCGCTCGTGAGCTTCTGGGGAATGGCGTTCTTCTACACCGGCGTCGGCGACCACCACATCCTCCAGTCGCCGACGCCTGCGTGGCTGAAGACGATTGCCGAAGTCTCGTCGTGGATGCTGCTCGTCCCGGTCTTCGCGTTCACGATCAACATCCTGGGAACGATGAAGGGCAACTGGGAGAAGTTCTTCACGAACCTGCCGTTGCGATTCACGATGACGGCCTTCTTCTTCTACTTCCTCGTGAACATCCAGGGCGCGTTCGAGGCGATCCAGCCGTTCAACAAGCTGACGCACTTCACGAACTTCGTCGTCGCGCATGCACACCTTGCGCTTCTGGGCGCGTTCACCATCCTCGGGATGGGCGTGATCGACTACATGGTCGCCCAGATCTACTCGAAGCCGCTTTGGAGCCGAAACCTGACGGAGTGGCAGTACTGGCTCGTCACCGTCGGCTTCACCGGTTTCTTCAGCGTGCTCACGCTCGCCGGGTTCCAGCAGGGCTTCAGCTGGGAGCAGGGGATCCCCGAGGTCAACGTCCTTCCGCAGTTGCATGCGTACTACATCGCACGCGGAATCTTCGGCGCGATGATCGTGGTCTCCGGCGTCGTCCAGATGGTCAACATCGGGATGACGATCACCACCAACACGTCCGAGCGCCGCCGTCGCGAGACCCTGCGCGTTGCCGAGGCCGTGGCCCCTCCGATCGCGACCTGAGGGAGACATGGCGGACGATCCCTCCCAGCACCACCAGGTCCCTCGCGGATGGGTGCGCCATCCACCCGAGCGGATGCTGATCACGCCGTTGCTGGCAGGGCTCGGCGGCATGCTGGCGTTCTTCACCGTGGTGGCGATCGTCGTGTGGCTGCCGATCCACACCTTCGACCCGCCGGCCTCCGCCGACTGGGCGCCGCTCTCTAAGCAGGCGCTCGCGGGCCGGAGCCTGTTCGCGCAGAACGGGTGCTACGTCTGCCACTCCGGCTATTCACGGCCGCAGGACGTTCGGTACCAGAACTACTTCCTGTATCCGAAGGTCTCTCAGCCAGGCGACTTCTACGGCAGCGACCAGTCGCCGAACCTCCTCGGCACCGAGCGCACCGGGCCGGACCTGTCACAGGAGTCCGGATGGCACCCGGACGACTGGCAGCGCGCGCACTTCTACGACCCTCGCTACATGGACCCACTCTCGCTGATGCCGTCGATGAAGTCGCTCTTCTCCGACCACCAGGTCGAGGATCTCGTCGCGTTCGTCGAGCAGCGCAGTGGCAAGTCGGGCCTCTTGCGCTACGCCGGGCAGATCTACTCGAAGCACATCGTGCTCGCGAACCAGGGCTTCCCGACGCCGTCCACGGGATTCCAGGGCGCGCACCAGAAGATCGTCGAGTCGAACGACAAGGCCCTCTCGCCGCCGAAGGGCCAGCTGGAGGAGGCGCCGAACCTCGCGCAGATCGACCGTAGCTACTGGTTGTCGGCCAACCCGTTGCCGGTCACCGAGGCGAACCTGAACCGCGGCAAGGAGGTCTTCCTCGATCGCTGCGTCGGTTGCCACGGGATCGCCGGCGACGGCAAGGGGCCCGGTGCGAAGTTCCTCTCGCCGCCGCCCGCCGACTTCACGGACAAAGACGACGCCTGCTGCGGCGGCGACACCGGTCCCGGCGACTTCTACTACCGCATCCTCCGCGGCTGGCCGGGGACCGCGATGGAGAACTTCGGCGACCGGCTGTCCGTGGACGACATCTGGCGCGTGGTGCTCTTCATCAAGACGATTCCGAACCACACGCTCGACAAGAATCGCGTGCCGGAGCCGAGCGACTACATCACCTGGCAGCCGTCGAAGGAGCTCGTCGCGTGGCTGCAGTCGACTCAGAAGCCGACGGCGAACGCGTCGTTCGACAAGCAGGCGGTCACCGATCCGTACATGCAGGAAGCGATGCGCGTCCTCCCCGGGCTCGCCCCCGGCGACTCGTTCCAGATCAACGACGGCAAGACGCAGCTGTCTCTCAAGGACGCCGCAGATGCCATCCGCACGATCTACCAGCAGCTCCTCGACCGCGGCTGGACCGACGCGCAGGCGCGCGGCGAGAAGCTGCCGCCGGAATCACAGAAGGCGATCCAACCGACGGTGCCGGGCCAGCAATGACACGGCGGCTCGTCGCGCTAGCACTGGTCACCCTCGCCCCGCTGGCGGTCCCGGCGACGGCGTTCGCGCACGACCAGCCGGAGACGAACCAGTCGCGATGGGTGATGGCCGACTGGATGATGGACGCGTTCTTCATCTTCTCCGGGCTCGCGCTCATCGTCTTTTTGACCGCGTGGAAGCTCGGCCACTTCCGCGATCTCGACCAGGCCGCGACGATCCCGCTCTACATCCACGAGGAGGACTACTACACGCCGGACTGGGCGCTCGACGAGGAGGAGTGGCGATGAGCGGCATGCCGAAGCAACCCGATGCGTACTATCACTATCTCCAGGCACACCACCAGACCGACCATCCGGTCAAGACGTGGCAGGTGGACTGGACGTCGCTCGCGTGGCTTTGGGGGTTCGTGCTCGTGCTCGCGGTCGTGATCATCCTCTGGCTTCGCCAGTACCGCTCGACGCGCCAGCGCGTCTATCCGGCCGACAGCTGGGGCGGCTACGCGTCGGAGCTCGCCGGGCCTGCGACGTTCTTCTTCCTGCTGTTCTCGGGGGTCGTCGTTGCGTTCGCAGTCGCCCTCGTCGTCGGGCATCTCGTGTGGGGGCAGAAGTTCTGATGTCCGCCGCGCCGCCCTACGTCACCTACGCGTCTTGCACGATCGCCCGCGTGCCAACTGCGGTTTGGAACCATGTCTACGGCTCGCTGCAGGCGCTGAAGGCGCACGTGCAGGAGTATCCGGGGTGCATCAGCTTCGACCTGTTCGCGCGCGTCGAGTCGGAGCAGGTCGTCGTCCACGGTTACACGACGTGGGACACCGCGGAGCAGCTCGAGGCGTATCTCGAGCGCGGCTACGGCCTTGTTCGCTACTTGGGCGAGGTCGAGGGAATCGAGGCCAGCGATCACCTGGTGATGGAGAAGATCTTCTGATGCGGCCGCGGATCCGGCCCGCACGGCCGCTCTTCGGGTACCGCGACGTAGGCCCTTCGGCGCGCGAGTCGCGTGGCACGCTCGTTCGCGCGTGGATCATCCTGGGGGTGCTCGTCGTGCTCTATCTCGCCTGGACGCTGACGGTCTACTTCCTCGAGCCAGGGCTTCGCTAGCCCCGCTCGGGTGTACGTCAAGCACCTCTCCTCGTTGCAATTTCTGAGCTGCTGCGCGTTCCTCGCGGTCGTGATCGCAGCGCTCATGCGCTTGCTCCCCGGTGTGGCGCGGGTCCATGCGCGCGAGTACGACGACGAAGAGCTCGCCGCCCACGACCGCAAGCTGACGAAGTACTTCGTGGCAGGCGGCGGATTCCTCGCGCTCGGATCGCTGCACATGGTCGTCAAGAACCTGCCGTGGACGGCGGAGTGGCTGGCGCGCGGGGGCTACGCCGGGCACCTCGTTCGTGATCTCTCGAACACGCACCTGATGATCGTCGGCGGCGGAACGCTGCTCGCGACCGGTCTCGTTTGGTACGCGCTCCCACGCATCACCGGGCGTCCGCTGACGAGCGAAGGGCTCGCGCAGTGCGCGTTCTGGTTCACGGTCGTCGGCCTCGTCGTGTTCTACATCTCGCTCGTTGGCAACGGCATCGCGATGTCACGGCTCGTCGAGCACGGCTGGTCATACCCGGACGCCAAGGAGCATCTGGGCAAGTGGTACAAGGCTCCGACCGGCGTCGGGGCCGGGGTCATGGGGCTCGGGTACTGGTGCTTCGCGGCGAATGTCGGGCTCACGGTCTTCCAGTCGCGACTCGTACGCGCACCGCGGGAGCGTCACCTCTGGAAGTTCTTCGTGACAGGAGCGGCGGCGCTGACGGTCGGGACCGTGCAGGGCGTAATCCAGGTGCAGCCGGCGCATGCGTCCTGGCTCTACCGGACAGGGCACGCCGGTGAGTGGATCGACCCGATCAGCCACGCGCACATCAACCTCGTCACCGGCCTCGCGATGCTCGTCGCCGGGTCGCTGTTCGCGCTCGCCCCACAGCTCGGCGGGGTTCCGCCTTCGCGACAAACCGTGAATGCGTGCTTCTACTCGCTCCTCGGCTGGTCGCTCACGTTCTACGCTGTCGCGCTGTATCTCGGGTTCCACGAGGGCCGGCTCGTCGCCGACCTCGGCTTGACGCCGGAAGAGGCCGAAGCGCTGACGCCGCTGCATCCCTATCTGATCATGGTCGCCGGGATCGGGATGTTCGCCTCGTTCTGGTTCCTGCTGGTGCTGGTCGCGCGCACGTTCCGCGGCAGCGGCGGAGTCGCGAGGCCCTTCGTGCTCGCCGGTTGCGCTGCGCTTGGCGTCGGGACGCTCCAGGGCCCGATCCAGGCGTTCCCCGCCGTGAACGAGCTGCTCGATCGAGGCGGCGATGCCGGCGACGTGGTCGTGAACCTCCACGCCCAGCTGAACATGCTCGGCGGCCTGATGGCGATGCTCATCGGCATGGCCTACGCGGTGCTGCTCGCGCTCGGGGGGGCGCCCCGCCCGCGCGCGATGCGTGTCGCCGCGACTGCGATACCCGCAGGTGTCGCGCTCTACTACGCCGCAGGAATCGCCTTCTCGCTCGTTGAGGCGCACCGCGTCTCGCGCGGGGCGAGCTTCGCGTCCTCGGTCGCGCGTCTCGAGCCGTGGTCCGCGCTCGCCCTCGTTCCCGCTGCGCTCGTGTCGGGCTTCGGCTTCTGTGCCTTCGCACACGTCTCGTGGACGATGACGGCCGGCTTCCGCGCTGCGGGGCGAGAAGCAGTTGCGGCGCTTCCGGTTGCGTTCACGGGGCGCATTCCGTTGCGCGTGCGGCGCAAGCGGCCTGCGGCAGTCGCGGTGTACGAGCTGCCGCTCGGGATCCTGGGCTTCCCCGGTGTCGGCTGGCTGTTCGGCGGCTTCCCCGTCACCGGATCGCTGCTTTTGATGGCGGGACCGGCGCTGACGTGGGCGATCATCCCGATGGCTTTCACCCCCTATTACGGCGGTCCGCTGCACACCGTCGGCTGGAAGGCCGAGCTCGTCTGGCTACCCGCGAGCACGCTCCTGTCGGCAGCCGCGCTGTATCGCGCGCACCATCGTCGCAAGCGCCTGCTCGAGCCGCCGCGCGAGCGGCGGCCGAGGCGGCGCAAGGCGAGTGCGTACCGGACCCGGGTCGGCGTCGCCGCCGGGGCGCTGCTCCTGCTCCTCGTGTCGCTGCCGTTCGTGCCGGCGGTGGCGGGGGTCGGCTCGAGCACCGTCCACTACTCCTATCAGCCGCGGCTCACGCAGGAGGTGACAGGCCAGTTCCTCGTCACCCCGCGGGGCACGGTGAAGCTCTTCGCGTGGTCCGACCCGCAGGACGTCTATCCCACGGACGCGCTCCGTGTTCACGCGAGCGATGTGCGCTCTCTGCTCGTCCGGGCAGCCGCAGTCGACGCGACGTCTGCATATCGCATCTTCGATCTCGATCGCGGGGGCGCGGTGCCGCTGCGCGTGAGCGCGCGAACGGGACGCGCGCTCGAGCTCGCCCCCGCGCATGCGCTGTCGGTGGGCCGCTACGTCTTCACGGCAACGCACGAGGGAATGTTCGGCGGCCGCGACTTCGCGTACGTGCGGATCGTCGCCCCCGGTGTGGCGACGACGGCGATCGCGTCGGGGCCCGGCGGGACGGCACCGGCCGTCATTCAGTCCCTGCTACCGGTGGCAGCCGGGTTGCTCGCGCTCCTCTTCGTTCTGTCGCTCGGTGCATCGTTCCTGCGCCGCCCGGCGGGCCAGAAGGGGCTCTGGGCGATCGGCTTCCTCCTCTTTGCCGTCGCGACGGCCGGCGAGGCGGTCGCGCAGCGAACCGGATGGACTCCGACGGTCTTCCGTACGTACTACCTGGCGGGTGGCGTGCTGACCGTCGCGTACCTCGGAGCCGGCTCCGCCTGGTTGCTCCTGCCGCGCCGCGCGCGCGACATCCTGCTCGGGGTCTTGGCCGCCGCGACGGTTGCAGCGGCGGTCACCGTCGCGCTCGCGCCGGTCGACGCGAAGCTGCTCGCCGGGACGGCGAGCGGCCGACCGCCAGCGAACGCTGCGCTGCTCGGGCACGCGTTCCTGTGGGCGGCCGCGCTGAACACCTTCGGGAGCGTCTTCCTGATCGGCGGCTCGCTCTACTCGATCGCGCGCAGGCAGCGCGTGCGCACGAACCTGTGGATCGGCTCGGGCGCCGTCGTCGTTGCTCTTGCCACGGGCCTGTCGAGGCTCGGCGACTACTCGTTCGTCTACGCGGGGGAGCTGCTCGGCATCGCCCTGATGTTCGCCGGATTCCGCCTCGTCGACGCCACGCCGGCGGCGGCGCGCCGCCCGGCTCGGGCGCTCCCGGAGGTGACGGCGGCGGCTTGAGACGATCCCGGCGTCGGGCAGGCATGACTCGCCGCGTGCCGGGCCTGGGACGAGGCGCCGTCAGAGCCGCCTAAAGGCGCACCGCAAAGCTGCGCACGCGTCGGCGGCCGGAGGGCTGCCCCAGCTCGACTCGCGCTACAACGACCCCGCGCACGCTTCCGCCGTAGCGGAGGTCGACGATGCCCTTCGACCGCGGCAGGATCTCGCGCCGCGCCGATCGCAGTTGCGCGACGACCCGGCCGCGACGGACGAGCGCCACCTCCAGCCGCCCGGGCCCGATCGACTCGATCACGTTGCCGCGGTTTGCCAGCGAGAGCTCGATCAGCCGGGCGCGCCCGGACCGTCTGACGCGCGCGGCGTGCACCTCGAGCCGGTGGACGAGCGCGCCCGCGACGCGCACCGAGACGACGAGGCCGATCCGCATCCGCACGACCACGCCGCCGGCCGACGGTGCCACCACCGTCAGGAGCACGACCGCACTGTGGTCGCCGGGTCGCGCGCCGGCTGCGCGACGCGACGAGACGACGAGCGCCGCGCCTCCACGGTCGACCGTGAGCCTGTGGGGGCTGACCGAGATCCACGGCGCTGCATCGCCCGGGCGGACGATCCGCGGCCGCCCGCCGAGGTCGAGCCCGAGCCCCGCGACGCTCGCTTGGACCACGAGAGGCCGAGCGCCGCGCGCGGTCACGCGCACCGCCCGCCGAGCCCCGGCGACCAGCGCGACGTGGGTCGGCGAGGCCGAGAGCGTCAGTCGCGCAGGTGCCGAGACGTGGCTCCAGAGGCCGAGCGAGGCCGCCAGGAGGGAAGCCGAAAAGGCAGTGGCGCCGATCACCGGCCGATCACCGTGTATGTGACCGACGCCGAGTAGCGCCCCGGCGGGACGACCGGCAGCGGCGTGACGAAGGCGAGGCTCGTCGGCCACACGTCTCCACCGGCCGCGCTCGCTGTTGCGGCGGTGCCGATCAGGAGGTCCGGGGCCGGTGCGATCGGCACGGCGACAACCGCCCCGCCGCCGAGCGGTCCCGCAAGCTGAGCTCCCGGCGGGGCGGAGCTGGCGATGCCGAGCGGCAGGTCGGCCGGTGTGAACGCCGTCCGGTGCACGCTCAGCGCGTAGCCGGTCGACCCGGTGCTGACGACGGTGGCCCGCTCGCTCACGGGCGTGGGCGTATCGCCGGCAGCCGCGGTTCCGAAGCTCACCGACGCCCGCTCGAGCGTCAGGGAGAGAACCGACTGGATATCGACGTCGACGGTCGCGCCCTGCGCGACGCCCGGCGAGCTCGTTGCTCCGCAGACGGCTGCGGCCGTCGCGGAGTTGTGGGGTGCGGTCGTGGTCGAGCTGAAGTCGGCGGCGTTCGCGTCCGTATCGGTGCAGCCGTTGCCGGCGCGGACAGCTGCGGTGGTGCTGCTGAGCGATGACGCCGCGGCGGAGCCCTCGTAGTCGGTCGCGGAGCCGTACCCGACGAGGTCGTGCACGGACGCGATCGCCGAGCAGCTACCCGGGGAGGCGCCGCAACCGAGCGCCGTCGCGTCGCTCACGAGCGCCACCTTCCCTCCGGTTGCCGCGAGATTGGTCGTCCCGGTCGCGTCAGGCGCGGGGAGGGGCGAGCCGACGGCGGCCGCCGAGGCGAGCTGGACGAGGTAGTGACGCCCCGGCGCGACGCTGCCGGAGAGTGCGGTCGGCGACCAGGACGTGCCGCTCGAGGTCGCGTACTGGACCGACCAGCCGGTGAGGTCGACGGTCGAGCTGCCGCGGTTGAAGAGCTCGACGTAGTCGTTCGTGAACGTTGCGCCGGTGTTGCCGCCGCCCGCGTAGACCTGGCTGACGACGAGGTCGGGCGAGGCGCCGTGCGCGGCGGGGGCCGCGAGGAGCACGGCGGCGAGAAGGACGATCAGCAGTGGGCGAGTACGGTGCATCCGGGAGGCTCCGATCGACGAGGGAAGGATGGGTTCCCCTCCGTGGTAGCCGCCGGGAGGCGCGGGCGAAAGTGTCCTTTTCCCTTTCGGTGCAGTTTCGGTGCAGCTTCGGCACGGCGGCGCCGAGATCCAGCCGCCGCCGAGTCACGGCGCCGCCGAGACACGGCGCCGCCGAGACACGGCGCCGCCGAAACTCAGTGCGATGAGTTCCGCCCGCGAGAGCGGTCTTTCTGCTGACCGCGAAAAGGAGTTTGGCCGTTGGCTCTCCCCAAACCGAGCACCCTCGTCCTGGCAATTCGCGGACCGATCGCCCGCGCCGACGTGCCAGGGCTCTGTGCCCAACTCGGCACCCTGGCGGCCGGCGGGGGGGCACAGCAGATCGTGTGCGACGTCGGCCGCCTCGAACCGGACGCCGTCACGGTCGAGGCGCTCGCCCGCCTGCGGCTCACCGCGCGGCGGCTCGGCTGCGGCCTGCGCCTCTGCAGCGTGTCGCCCGAACTGCGGGAGCTGCTGGCCTTCATGGGCCTCGACGAGGTCCTGCTACGGCTCGAGGCGCGGCGGCAGACCGAAGAGCGGGAAGAGCGTCTCGGTGTCGAGGAAGAACGTGAACTCGGCGATCCCGCGCTCTGAGAGCTCGAGCACCTGGAGCGCCCACGGCTCGAAGCTGCCGCCCGGCCCGCCCGGCTTGTACTGGCCGAACGCCGGCGAGCCGTTCGCCAGCGTCGGCACGAGGCGCGAGCCGCGGCAGCCGATCCCTGTTCCGAACCACCAGCCGAGGATGTCGTCGCGGCCTCGTAGCCACAGCTTGTATGGCGGCATCGACTGCGTCGCGTCCTCCCGCAGCAATGATGTGAGCGCCTGCATGTCGTAGCGCTGGAACGCGTCCACGTAGCGGTCGAGCAGCGCACGCTGCGCCTCGTCCAGCGGTGGCGCCGCATCGCCCGCGCCGACGTCCGCCGCGGCGAGCGTCGAGCGGGCTCGCTGCAGCGAGCTGTTGACGGACGCGACGCTCGTGTCGAGGAGCTCAGCGACCTCGCTCGCCTTCCAGCGAAGGACCTCACGTAGGATGAGCACCGCCCGCTGGCGCGGCGGCAGGTGCTGCAGCGCGGCGACGAAGGCGAGCCGGATCGTCTCGCGAGAAACGGCCAACTCGGCGGGATCGCTTTCCGCCGGCAGCACGTGGCCGTCGGGGATCGGCTGGATCCAGGTGACCTCGGGCAGCGTGGGGCCGACGGGAGCAGCGCAGCTCTGGGCCGGCCCGAGGTCCATCGGCCGGGCGCGGCGCTCCCTCCTGCTCAGCATGTCGAGGCAGACGTTGGTGGCGATTCGATACAGCCACGTGCGGACGCCCGCCCGGCCCTCGAAGCGGTCGAAGCTCCGCCACGCCCGGACCAGTGTCTCCTGCACGGCGTCTTCGGCCTCGAAGGACGACGCGAGCATGCGGTAGCAGTAGGCGGTCAACTCGACCCGATGCTGCTCCAACCGGAGCTCGAGCTCGCTGGACGTGCGTGTCGCTGACATCGCGACCATGGTAATCAGTCGGCCTCGGCGTGCGCGAGCCCACCGACCGACGGCTCTCCGTGTCCGTGCCGACCTTCGTGCGCGGCCGCCGGCTGTCGGTCGCGGAGGAACACGGCGCCGACCACGGCGGCGGCGACCGCGAACCCGGCGCCGGCGAGAAACGCCGCGTGGTAGCCGCCGTCGAGGGCTGCGAGCGGCCCGTTGGACGCGAGCAGGCTGTCGGTCCGGGAGGCGGCGAGGCTCGCGAGGACGGCGAGCCCGAGCGCGCCGCCCATCATGAACGCCGTGTTCACGACACCCGAGGCCAGGCCCGACTCCTCCGGCCCGACGTCGCTCATCGCGGCGAGCAGCATCGGGTTGAACGCGATGCCCGCGCCGAAGCCGAGCAGGATCATGCTCGGGAGGACGTCGACGACGAAGCTGCCGTTGACGGGAGCCCGTGCGAACAGCAGGAGCCCGACCGCGGCCAGCAGGAGCCCGGTCGCGAGCGGCGGCCGGAGGCCGAAGCGCATGACCAGCTTGGCGGAGAGGCCGAGGGAGAACGCACCCATGATCAGGTTGGCCGGCAGGAACGCGAGACCCACCTGGAGGGGGCTGTAGCCGAGCACCAGCTGGAGGTAGAGCGCCGAGAGGAAGAACCACGCGAACATCGCGGCGGCCCACAGGATGCCGACGACGTTCGAGGTGGCGACGTTGCGGAGACGGAACAGGCCGAGCGGGACGAGCGGCGAGCCGACGCGCGCCTCGATGGCGATGAAGAGCGCGAGCAGCGCCACCCCGCCGCCGAGCAAGCCGAGCGTCCGGTCCGAGCTCCAGCCCGCCTGGTTGCCGTTCACGATCGCGTAGACGGCGAGCATCAGCGCGGCCGTCACGGTGACGGCGCCTGCGACGTCGACGCGGCCGCTCTCGCGCTTGCCGTGCCGCGTGGGCAGCAGCCGCAGCGAGAGCGCGAAGACGACGACCCCGATCGGGAGGTTGACGAGGAAGATCCAGTGCCAGTCCAGCGAGTTGGTGAGGATGCCGCCCAGGCAGAGGACGATGAGTGCCAGCCAGCGTGTCCGGTTGTCGATGCTCATGGTGTGCCTCCTCGAGTCTCAGCCATACCGATTGGACGGTGCGAGGCAGCAGAACTCATCGCGGGCTGGTTGCGGCCGCCGGCGGCCGCGCGCTTGCGCGCCTGTGCGTCCGCGCAGGTCAGACCGCGACGAGCAGGTCGCCGCCGACGAGCACGCGCTCGATCTCGAGCCGGTCGTCGAGCACGACGAGGTCGGCCGGCAGGCCGATTCCGATGCGGCCGAGCGAGAGGTCGCCGAGCACGCGAGCCGGCGTGGACGCCGCCGCGACGAGGGCGTCCTCGAGCGGCACACCGAGGGCGTGCAGGTTCCGGACGGCTTCGATCATGGTCAGCACGCTCCCGGCGAGGACGCCGTCGGGCCCCCGCACCGTCCCTTCGTGCACCCGCAGGTCGAGCTCGCCGAGGCTCGTCGGTCCGTCGGCGACCCCCGGAGTGGCGGCGATTGCGTCGGTGACGAGCGCGAGCCGCCCACCCGCGGCGCGCCACGCGACCATTGCCGTTTCGGGTGCCAGGTGGATCCCGTCGAGAATGATCGAGACCACGACGTCGTCGCGTGCGAGCGCAGCCCCGACGATGCCCGGGTCCCGGTGCAGGAACGGCCGCATCGCATTGAAGAGGTGG
>JALYLO010000490.1 GCA_030774175.1 Actinomycetota bacterium | reverse complement strand
CTTCGGCGCCACCGACGAGGAAGTCAACGAGGCAGCACTGATGGCCAAGCACACGATGGGCTGGAGCACCTACCTGAACACGCGCCATTTCGACTACGACCGCTTCAAGGCGGAGTTCGACCGGATCGCGGCACACATAAGGTCGCAGGAGCCGGCACTCGTCTAGCGCGAGGACGACTCATCCTCGAGAGGAGTCCGCCGGCGGGCGCGACGAGCGCCCGTCGGCTTGTTCGTGCCGCGCGAGCGCGTGATCGTAGTCGCGGAGGACGAGGGTGAGAAGCTCGAGCGTCTCAGCGGGCACTCGGGGATCGCTCCGCATCAGATCGAGCGCCATCCGCGCTGCTGCAACGAGCGCAGAGAGCTCTTGGCCCGTCGCCTTTAGCGTGAAGACATTCGGTCGGATCTGATCGAGCTTCAGCAGCGGCTCCCAGCTCTTCGACGCTCGCCCCGGTGGCGTCCCGCAGCCTACTAGGAGGCCATGCCTAGCTGTCTCGGCGAGTGCCTGCTCGTACAGCGGCTTCGCCGCCAGAAAGTCGGCCTCCTCGCCAAGTAACTCGTACCGCTCGAGCAGCTTTCCATCGTGCTCCCCCTCTCTCACGGTGCTCGCTCGACGCACGGCTGGTCGACGCGGTGCCACGCACACGTCTGCTCGGCCCGCTCGAGCGTGTCTTCTATCTGACCGCCGCGATGACCGGCTTACGCCGCGGCGAGTTGATCGCTCTTCGGTGGATGGATCTTGACACCGATGCAGGTGTGATCCGTGTCCGGCGCAGCTACCGCCGTGGCGAGTTCGGAACACCGAAGAGCCGCCGCTCGAGCCGCGCCGTCCCGCTGGCCGAACGCGTCCGCACCGAGCTCGAACAGCACCGGACGCAGTCCGCGTTCGGCGAACCGCACGACCTCGTCTTCGCACATCCCCTGAGCGGTCGCGTCCTCGACCCTTCACGGATCCTCAGGGACTTCCATACCGACCGGGTGGCAGCCGGCCTGCGACAGCTCACTATCCATTCGCTGCGCCATACCTATGGGACGAGATTGGCGTCGGCAGGCGCGCCTATCCGGGCGCTCCAGGAATGGCTCGGTCACTCCGACATCCAGACGACGATGATTTACGCCGACTACGCACCCGACAGCTCACAAGGAGCTATCTGGGCCGCACGCGCATTCGAATCTGCCGACTCGAAGCAATGACTCACAACAAAGCAATCGAGTACCTAAGAGAACGTCTCGCGGAAACCTCACCTGGTGAAATCAACCGCGATGTGATCGAGGATCTCCTCACCGCAGCCTGGGATGACTTCGACGGCTCGGATGGCGGAGGAATGACGTCCGAGAAACTCATCGGCCGCGTCGAGAACGCCGAATGGGATCCGCCGCTCCTCACGTTCATGGTCGAGAGACATGGCCCCACAGTTCTCGGATCGAGCAACGCTCCACTGCAAGGGTGGCTGGTCAATCTCGAGACCGCGACGGCGACTCACGGCTCCGCTGTACAGGCGAGTCCGCCCGCCGAACCCACGGCTCGACGTAGGGCCGATCGCGGACGAAATCGCCGACCTCATCCTCCGCAAATCAAACGACGAGCGACTGACTTGGCGACCCGACGGAACCGTTCTCCTGAAGATCGGGAAAATCCTTCCGGACACGGGACTCCCCAGGGACACGCTACGAGGCCGACGCAAACGCTTCAGCGTCGAACTCGATCAGAGAATTTCGAGTTCCGGAGGTCGCAAGATCAAGCCAAACCATTACGCGCCGCCCGCCCCCCGTCGGTCCCTCGCGGCTGGCGGGCGCAGCGCTTGTCGCCGCCGGCGTCGCCTTGCTGAGCGTTTCCTAGACCTTGGCCAGCAGGCGCTCGAAGTCGGGAGAGTCGAACTCCGCGACCGCGCGGTCGTACTTCTCCATGCCCCAGCCCCAGAAGTCGAAGTCGAGGTCGGAGATCCCGTCCTGGATCGACGCCCAGAGCGTCCAGCCGTACTTCGACATCAGGCCCCAGAGACGCGCCCGCGCGACCTTGCTGCGGATCGATTGTCCGTAGTACTCGGCGACGAGCTCTTCGAGGTGTGCAAGCGAGAGGTTCGACTCGCTCCACACGTTCCCGAGCTCGAAGGACGGCTCGTTGTTGCCCGAGTACTCGTAGTCGATCAGGCGCATCTCGCCGTTCGCGTGGATGAAGTTCTCGGCGAGCAGGTCGTTATTGCACGGAACGGTGGGCTCGGCGCTGGCGCGCATCGCCTGCTCGAGCGCCCGCACCTGGGGCTCGAACGAGTCGTAGCGGTCGGGGAGGCGGAAGCCGCGCTCGCGGACGACAGCGAGGTAGCCGCGTTGGATCTCGAACATGTCGAAATCGGCGAGGAAGCGCTCCGCCCCGTGCAGACGGCGGCACGCGGCCGCGACGAGCCCGAGGCGGTCGCCGCGCTGCAGCTTCTCCGTGTTCATCACCTCGCCGTCGATGAACTCGAGCACGAGCGCGTCGTGCTCCGGGAGGGCGGCGACGAAGCGAGCGCCGACGCCGCAGTCTGAGGCGCATCTTGTGTTGTGCACCTCGTTCGCGCGGTCGATGGCGAGCAGGCCGGTGTCCTTGCCGGAGATGCGCACCACAAAGGCGCCGGCCGGCGCCGTCACCTTGTAGTTCGTGTTCGTCAGGCCGCCGGCGAGCGGCTCGACGCCCACGGCGTCGTGCAGTTCCGGAACCGCCTCGAGCACCGCGTCGAGCGACACGTGCCAATCTTATGAAGTGAGCACGGTCGTGATCGGAGGCGGCATCGCCGGCGTGAGCTGCGCGTACCACCTCGCGAAGGCGGGCGTGCGGAACGTCGTGCTCGTCGAGAAGGGCGAGCTGACCAGCGGCTCGACGCACCACGCCGCCGGGCTCGTGACGCAGTTCAACCCCTCGCCGACGATGATGCGCTTCCGCCGGTACAGCGTCGAGCTCTACAACGAGCTCGGCGTCTTCGAGACTGTCGGGTCGCTGCGGATCGCGTCGAGCCCGGAGAGCCTGCTCGAGCTCCGCCGCGGCGTCAGCCGCGCGCACGGCATCGGCCTCGACGCCGAGCTCGTCGGGCCGGAGGAGGCGCGGCAACGGCTCCCCGCGGCGACGGCCGAGTCGCTCTACGGCGCCGTCTGGATGCCGGGCGACGGCTACGTCGACCCGCACATCGCGACGTACGCGCTCGCCACTGCCGCGCGCGAGCTCGGAGCGGAGATTCGCACGCACACGCGCGTGACCGGGATCGAGGTCGCGGACGGACGCGTCGTCGCCGTCGAGACCGAGCACGGCGCGATCGATGTGCACACCGTCGTGAACGCCGCCGGCATGTGGGCGCCGCGCGTGGCAGAGATGGTCGGCGCGTTCGCGTGCTCGATCCCGGTCGACCACCAGCACATCGCGCTGCACGCGGTCGCAGGGCGCGAGCTCTCGCGCGACATGCCGTGCTTCCGCGACACGGACAACCTCGTCTACGGCAAGGCGGAGAGCGGCGGAATCCTCTTCGGCGGCTACGAGCCCAACCCGGTCTCGCGCTGGCACGACGGCGTTCCGTGGGAGCACGGGGCGCGGATGCTGCCGCCCGACCACGAGCGCTTCCAACAGCTGATGGCGGGCGCCGTGCGGCGCTTCCCGTTCCTCGCCGAGGCAGGCGTGACGGCGCTCGTCTGCCACCCCGATGCGATGACGCCGGACGGGAACCCGCTGCTCGGGCCGATGCCGGGCGTGCGCGGGTTCTTCATGGCGGCCGGGCTGTCGCTGAACGGGTTCGGCGGCGCAGGCGGGCTCGGCAAGGCGCTCGCGGAGCTCGTGACGACCGGAGAGGCCGAGGTCGACGTGCAGCCGTACCGGCCGTGGCGCTTCGGCGGTCCGTATCGTGACTCGGAGTTCGCAGCGGCGGCCGCGCGCGAGGTCTACAAGTACTACTACCGCCTCCGCTACCCGTACGACGTCTCGGAGGCGGGACGGCCGAAGCGCCTGTCACCTCTGCATGGAAGGCTCGAAGACCTCGGCGCCGTCTTCGGGACGAAGAACGGCTGGGAGCGCGCCGACTGGTTCGCGTCGGGCGAGCCTGCGCGGCGGGCGGGGGAGGAGCAACGTGCGTTCGGCTGGCAGCGGCCGCCGTTCCACGATCGCGTCGCGGTCGAGCACGCGGCTATTCGGGAGCGCGCGGGGATCATCGACATGACGTCGTTCGGGAAGCTCGAGGTCGAGGGGCTCGCCGCGCTCGAGCCGGTGTGCGGCGCGCGGATCGACCGGCCGCTGGGGTCCGTCGTCTACACGCAGCTGCTGGGCGAGCGCGGGCGGATCGTCGGCGACGTGACAATGACGCGGCTCGGCGAGGATCGCTTTCGCGTGATCACGGGCGCCGGCGCGGTGGACAGCGACCGCGGCTTCCTCGAGCTGCACGGCGCGCGCGTGCGCGACGTCACCGACGAACTGGCGGTGATCGGCGTGTGGGGACCGGCCGTGCGCGGAACGCTCGAGGACTTCCCGTTCCGCACCGCGAAGACGATCGAGGTCGGTGGGGTGGAAGTGCTCGCGCAGCGGATCACGTACGTCGGCGAGTACGGCTACGAGCTCTACGTCGAGCGGGATCGCGCCGTCGAGGTGTGGGACTTCCTCATGGCGACGCTGCGGCCGGAGCCGGTCGGCTACGCGGCTCTCGACTCGCTGCGGATCGAGAAGGGCTACCGCTACTTCGGCATGGATCTCACCGCGTCGGACACCCCCTTCGACTCTGGGGTCGGGTTCGCGGTCGCCAAGGACAAGCACCCACACCTCGACCGTGAGCCGCCGCTACGCCTGCGCACGCTCCTCGTCGGCGGCGAGGACTACCTGACGGTCTATGGCGGCGAAGCGGTACACCGCGGCGGCGAGGTCGTCGGCCGTGTGCGCAGTGCCGCGTACGGCTTCACGGTGAAGCGCAACGTCGCGCTCGCGAAGCTGCCGGCCGAGCTGGGCGAGGGCGTCGAGCTCCAGGTGGACGTGATGGGAGACCTCGTTCCGGCGGTCGTCGCGCCGACCGACCTCCTGAAGTGACGAGGGGCGGCTTTCGCCGCCCCTCGCAGCTCGCCTATTCCACCGGGATCTCGTTGTAGACC
>JALYLO010000489.1 GCA_030774175.1 Actinomycetota bacterium | reverse complement strand
GCATGCTGATTCTCGGCGTCTATCGCGACGTCGACCCGATCCCGGGACAGCCCCTGACGGCGATGCTGGCCGAGGTCGCCCGCGAGCCGGTGACCCGCCGAATCTTGCTGGGAGGGCTGAACGAGCGAGAGGTAGCCGAGTACGTGGAGCTGAGCGCGTCCGAGATCGGCTCGCCAGAACTCGTCGCGACGCTGTACGAGGAGACGGAGGGGAATCCGCTCTTCGTGGGCGAGACCGTGCGCTTACTCGCTCTCGAAGGGCTCCGGCCCGAACCGACAGGAGCCGCGATCACGATCCCGCAAAGCGTGCGCGACGTCATCGCTCGCCGTCTCACCCACCTGTCACAGGAGTGCAACCGGGTGCTGGCGCTGGCTTCAGTTCTAGGACGGGAGTTTTCGCGCACAGCGCTGGCCCGAGTGAGTGCCGTCTCGGATGATGAGCTGCTCGAGACGCTCGACGAAGCGATGGCGGCGCGCGTGGTCGCCGATGCTCCCGCCGGGCCCGGTCGTCTCCGCTTCGCGCACGTCCTCATTCGCGACACGCTCTACGAGGGACTCACCACTGCTCGCCGTGTTCGGCTGCACAGGCTGGCGGTGGAGGCGCTCGAGGCGCTCTACGGAGACGAACCGGGACCCCACCTGGCCGAGCTCGCGCACCACTCCATTGCAGGAAGCGACTTCGACAAAGGGCTCTCATACGCCCAGCGCGCCGGAGATCGTGCGCTCGCGCTCCTCGCCTACGAGGAGGCTGCGCGCCTGTACGAGACGGCGCTCGATGCGCTCGACCTCTCGGACCTGGGGGACGAGAAAGTGCGCTGCGAGCTTCTCCTCTCGCTCGGCGAAGCGGACCTCCGCGCGGGGGAGAGTCTGGCCGCGAAGCGAGCTTTCCTCAAGGCCGCCGACATCGCGCGACGTCTCGACCTGCCACGCGAGCTTGCGCGCGCGGCGGCAGGCTACGGCGGACGGATCGTCTGGGCGCGGGCCGGCGAGGACCGACAGCTCGTGCCGCTACTCGAGGAAGGGCTCGCCGGGCTCGCGGACGACGATGTCGAGCTTCGGATCAGGCTTCTCGCCCGGCTTGCGGGAGCGCTTCGCGACGAACCCTCGCGGGCACGCCGCGACACGCTGAGTCGGGAGGCGGTCGAGCTCGCTCGCCGCACCGGCGACCCCATGGCGCTCACGAACGCGCTCGAGGGCCGTTCCTCCGTCATCGCCGCCCCCGACACGGTCGCCGAGTGCCTTGCCGTCGGCAGCGAATTACGCCACGTGGCCGAACAGATCGGCGATCGCCAGCGGGCCATGCACGGGCAACTCGACCGGTTCGTCGCGCAGGTGCTGACCGGAGACGTCAGCGAATGGGAGACGGTGTACGGCGCGCAGAGCCGTATCGCTAAGGAACTCAGACAACCCGCTTACCTGTGGCAGATATGCGCCGCGCAAGCGATGATGGCGCTAACGGAGGGCAGGCTCACCGAGGCCGAAGAGCTCGTGCCCAGGGCATTCGCGTTCGGCGAACGCGCCCAGCCCGAGATGGCGATCCCCGCCTACCGGCTCCAGCTGTACACGCTGCGCGATTTCCAGGGACGCCTCGAAGGCGTGGAGCCTGCGATCGCGAACCTCGTCGCCGAATATCCGGCGCGGCCGGCGTTCCGCTGCGTACTCGTGCATCTGCAAGCACGGCTTGGACGGCTACCCGAGGCGAAGCGAGCGCTCGACCACCTGGCCGAGGACGACTTCTCGGCTCTACCGTTCGATCAAGAGTGGCTCTATGGCATGAGCCTGCTCGCCGAAACCAGCGCTCTGCTCGGCGATATCGATTCGGCCTCGACCCTGTACCGCTTGCTGCTTCCTTGGGCAGCGCTCAACGCCGCCGACCACCCAGAAGGAATCAGAGGCTCGGTCTCACGCTACCTCGGCCTGCTCGCTACGACCACGAGACACCCGAGCCAGGCCGCACAGCACTTCGAGGACGCGCTCGAGGCAAACGAACGCATGGGCGCGCGCCCCTGGCTTGCTCACACCAAGCACGACTATGCGCGAATGCTGCTCGCTCAGGGCGCGGCCGGCGCTGGGGAGAAGGCACAGGCGCTCCTTTCCCAGGCACTGACGACGTACCGGGAGCTTGGAATGCAGACCTATGCAGCGAGCGCATCGGCGCTCGCGCGGGAG
>JALYLO010000488.1 GCA_030774175.1 Actinomycetota bacterium | reverse complement strand
ACCACCGAGGAGAACTTCCAGAAGATCCTCAGCGGCGAGCAGAACGCGACGTCCGCCTACATGACCGGCAAGCTGAAGATCAAGGGCGACATGGGCGCGGCCATGAAGCTCCAGAAGTTGTTCTAGGTGCTCGCCGCGACGACGTCGGCTTCGCTCGCGATGCCGGACGCAGCGGTGGTCCGCTCGAGCCACGGGATCGCCTCGAGCCGCTCGAATGTCCCGCGCGCGCCCGCGAGCAGCGGCTCGGCCTTGTCAGCGCGGCCTTGGGCGGCGAGCCACTCGCCGAGCTCGAGCTCGGCGACTGCGGTCCAGAACGGCAGCCCGAGCTCGCGGAAGGTCGCCGCCGCGGATTTCAGGCGCGGCTCGATGTTGCGCTCCTCGCCGCGCGCGGCGGAAAGCTGTGCCCGCAGGCGCGCCGCCTGTGCGCGCAGGTAGAGGGGCACGCCGCCCGTCGGTTGTGCTTCGACGAGCGAGACGAGCTGCTCGGCCCGGTCGAGGTCGCCGAGCGCCAGCGCCGTTTCGGCCCCCAGGACAAATGCCATCTTCGCGGACTGGCTGGCCCAGCTGAGCAGCTCGACTGCTTCCATCGCGTCCTCCGCAGCCGCGAGGGCTTCGCCGTAGCGGCCCTGGGCTCGCAGCACGACCGCCTTGCAGGAGGCATAGCCCGTCCGTTCCTGCACGTCGGCCGACTTCTCGAAATGAGCGCCGAGAGGTAGTGCCGCTTCGGCCGCCTCGACGCGTCCACGTGCTGCCGCGAGCTCCGTGAACGCCCAGAGGTAGCTGAGCACCTGAGTTCCCTGGAGGTCGCGCGTCGGCACGTCGATCAGCCGGGCGGTCGCCTCCTGCCAACGCCCCGCCATGAGGAGCGGGTAGGCCGCCTCGACCAGGAAGAAGCGCTCCCAGTTGCGGTGTCCCACCTTGCGTGCGAGAGCAAGGCCGTCGTCGTATGAGACGAGGGCCTCTTCGTAGCGGTCGCGACGGCAGAGTGTCTCCGCGAGATTGAGGTGAGCGCGCAGGGCGGCCGAGGAGACATCGTGTTCGATCGCAACCTTGAGCGCGTGCGTGATCAACGCGAGCCCCGTCTCCGGACGACCGCGCCAGAGCGCGATCACCGACATGGTGTTCAGTGCGTGAGACAGGGTGTCCGGCAGCCAGAGCTGCTCGGCGAGCTCCAAGGCGGTCTCCACCCGCTCCGACGCCAGCTCGAGCTCGCCGCGGAAGTAGTGCAGGCGCGCGAGTTGGGCTGCCAGCTCCGCGACGTCGGCGTCCGGTTCCTCGGCCGAGAGGACTGCGAACGCCTCCTCCATGCGGCCGACCGCTTGGTCGAGTTGGCCGCTCTGCCATTCGACCTCGCCGAGGCGCGCGGAGACGCGCGCAGCGGGGTGCGTCTCGCCGGCGGCCTCGAACAGAGCGAGCGCGCGTCCCAGCTCCGCCCGCGCAGTCTCGGCGTTTCCGCCGGTCCAGGCCATTTCGCCCGCTCGCTCCCGGAGCGCCGCCTCCTCGAGCGGCGCGTCCGCAAGTTCGGCTGCGCGCTCGAAGTAGCGCCAGGCCTCCTCGCTCGCGGCCAGCGAGGCGGCCCGCTCGCCGGCTCGGGTCAGCATCGTCCGCGCCTTGGCGCCGATCTCGGCTGCGTCTTCGTCTTGCGGGGCGGCATCGATCGCAGCCAGGTAGTGGGCAGCGACGACCTCCGCGATCTCCTGCTCGGCTGGGCCCCAGCTCTGCTCGAGGTAGTCGGCCGCCGCAAGGTGACGGCGCTTGCGCTCGCTCCGGGCGAGCGTCTCGTACGCGACCTGACGGAGCAGATCCTGCAGGAACGCGTACTGGCCGCGCTCCGGCGAGCGTGGATCGGCCTGGAGCGACAGGACCTCCTTGCGCACGAGCCCGGTCAGGAGTGAGTCGAGCCGTTCCCCGGATGACCCGTTCAGCACCGCGAGTGCCTGCTTCGCGAAGCTCTTGCCGAGCACGGCCGCGTCCTGGAGCAGGCTCCGCTCGTCCGGGTCGAGGCCGTCGAGCCGCGCGGCGACGAGCGCATGCAGCGTCTCGGGGATCTCGAGTGCCTCGATCGGGCCGGTCGGCCGATAGCGATCTCCGGCGCGTTCGACGAGCCCGCGGTCGAGCAGCATCCGCACCGTCTC
>JALYLO010000487.1 GCA_030774175.1 Actinomycetota bacterium | reverse complement strand
CGAAGCCATCCGCTGTACGTGATCACGCTCGCGCGCCCGGAGTTGCACGAGCGCAGGCCCACATGGGGCGCGGGGCAGCGCAACTTCACGTCGATGTACCTCGAGCCGCTTTCGCGCGCGGCGATGGAGGCGCTCCTGACCGGCCTCGTGCCGGGACTGCCGAGTGAGTTGCGCGACCGGATTCTCGCCCGCGCCGAGGGCGTGCCGCTCTACGCCGTCGAAACAGTCCGAATGTTGCTCGACCGCGGCCTGCTCGTCCTGGAGGGATCCGTCTACCGTTTGACGGGGCCGATCGAGGCGCTTGAGGTGCCCGAAACCCTCCACGCGTTGATCGCCGCCCGTCTAGACGGCCTCTCGACAGAGGAGCGTCGGCTGCTTCAGGACGCAGCAGTTCTCGGCAAGACCTTCACGAAGGACGCGCTCGGCGCCCTCTCCGGCCTGGCGAACACGGAGCTCGAGCCGCTGCTCGACGTGCTCACACGCAAGGAAGTGCTCGTCGTCCAGGCCGACCCGCGCTCGCCTGAGCATGGCCAGTACGGCTTCGTCCAGGACCTCGTCCGGCACGTCGCCTACGAGACGCTGTCGAAGCGCGATCGGCGCTCGCGCCACCTGGCCGCAGCCGATTATCTGGCGACCACGTTCGCGGCGGACGTCGACGAGGTGGTCGAGGTGATCGCTTCGCACTACGTGGACGCTTTCGAGGCCGCGCCGGACGCAGAGGATGCCGCCGAGATCAAGCAGAAGGCGCAGACGATGCTCGTCCGCGCCGGCGAGCGCGCCGCCTCGCTCGGCGCCTCGAGCGAGGCGCAACGCTACTTTCAGCAGGCGGCCGGGCTGACCGACGATCCGCCCGAGCAGGCGGCCCTCCTGCACCGCGCCGGCGACATGGCCACGTTCGCCGCCGACCCCGACACTGCGCGCCGCTTGCTGTCCGAGTCGATCGAGCTGTACGAGAACGTAGGCGACACACATGCCGCCGCACGCGTCTCGGGGAGGCTCGGCAGAGTCGATGCCTTCACCGGACATCGGGACGAGGCGCTCGCGCGCATGGAGCGAGCATTCGCCGTGGTCTCCGGTGATGAGCCCGACGAGGGCCTTGCGCTGCTGGCCGCAACGCTCGCAAACAACTACTGGTTCAGCGGGGACCTCGAGCGGGCGGCTGAGCGAGCCGATCTGGCACTCGACATTTCCGAAGCGCTGGGATTTACGGAAGGAATCGCGCGCGCCCTGCAGGCGAAAGCCGGCATCGCCGAGAGCCGAGGCCATCCCGAGGAGGCCATTGCCCTCACGAGGCATGCGCTCGCCGTGTCGCTCGAACACGATCTCGCAGAGCAGGCAGCCGGGTACTACGCGTCGCTCTCAGATTTTTCCTTTCGGCGCGACCGCTATTCGGACGCGCTCGACTATCTCGAGCAGTCACTCGAGCTTGCCCGCAGAGTCGGCGACCGGCCGGGCGAATGGTCTGCGCTTTCCGAGATGACCTATCCCCTGTTCATGACGGGACGCTGGGACGAAGCGCTCACCGTGGTCGACGACGTGACCGAGGAGCGACTCCATTCCGGGGCGATGTCGCTCGGCCTGCTCACGTCCGTCCTGGAGATCCACCTTCAGCGCGGCGAGCTCAACGAGGCGCGCCAGCTTGTCTCCCAGTTCTCTCGCCTCGAAGGCTCGACCGATCTCCAGGATCAGGCCTGCCACCTCGGTGCGAAGGCAGCCATCTCCCGAGCCGAGGGCCGACTCGAGGACGCGCTCGCCGCCGGCTCGGAGACGCTCGACACCGCACGGATCATCGGCTTCCCGCACCAGGCGGTCGAGCAGGGCCTGGTCGAAGCACTCGAGGCGACGCTCGCATTGGGTAACGCCGCAAGGGCGCGCGAGCTGCTGGCGGTCATCGACGAGACTCCTCCGGGAAGGCGCCCGCCGTACCTGGAAGCTCATGCGCATCGCTTCCGGGCCCGGCTGGATGATGAAGAGACGGGCTTCGCGGCCGCCGAGACGGGGTTCCGCCGCCTCGGCATCATCTTCTGGCTCGGAGTCACGCTGGTCGAGCACGGCGAGTGGCTCGCCGCGCAGGGGCGAACGGACGAGGTCGAGCCGCTGCTCGCCGAAGCACGCGAGATCTTCGAGCAACTCAAAGCAACGCCGTGGCTCGAGCGCACGGCCCAGGCGGTCCCTGAGTCGGTCGCTATCCTGTGAGCCGCTCGGGGTGTGGCGCAGCCTGGTAGCGCGCTCCGTTCGGGTCGGAGAGGTCCCCAGTTCAAATCTGGGCACCCCGATGAGCATGGAGAAGCGCGGGAGCCGACGGTTT
>JALYLO010000486.1 GCA_030774175.1 Actinomycetota bacterium | reverse complement strand
GCAGTCGCTCGTCCAGCGTGTCGCCTACGAGAGGCTTGCGCGCCGTGATCGCAAGGCTCGGCATCTTGCGGCAGCCGGCTTCCTGGAACGCGAGGCGGGGCTCGACCCGGATGAGATCGCGGAGGTGATCGCCGCGCACTACCTCGACGCGCACGCCGCCGACCCTGCAGCCGACGACGCCGACATCGTCAAGGCACAGGCGCGCGACTGGCTTTGCCGGGCAGGCGAGCGGGCGGCGGCTCTCGCGGCGCCCGAGGACGCGCGCCGGGCATTCGATCGCGCTGCACGGCTCGCGGACGCCGAGGAGGAACACGCGCGGCTGCTCGAGCGCGCCGGCGAGATGGCGCTGTCCGCGAACGATGCAGCAGCGGCGGCGGAGACGCTGCGTGACGCGCGAGCGCGGTTCGAGGATGCCGGCCTGCCGCACGACGCCGCCCGCGCCACCGCCCGGCTCAGCATGGCGCTTTGGGCGCTCGGACGTGGCGAGGAGGCGCTCGAGCTTCTCGAGCCCGCCCTGGCCGTCCTCGCACAGGAGGAGCCGGACGAGAACGTCGCCCAGCTAGCCGCCGAGGCCGGGCGAATCCACCACTTCCAGGGCGACGACGAGACGGCCGCGCAGCGCATCGAGTTCGCGCTCGAGATCGCCGAGGGACACGGCTTCCCGACCGTGCTCTCCGAAGCGCTGAACACGAAGGCGTTGCTCCTGCGGGGACGGCCGAACGAGTCGCGCGCGCTGCTCCGAGAGGCACTCGCAATCGCGCTTCAGCATGACCTCGTCCACCAAGCACTGCGTGCCTACAACAACCTCGCCGTGTTCGCGGTGAACGATGACCGACAGGAGGAGGCGCGCCGTGCCGTCGAGGCGGGCTTCGAGCTTGCCCGTAGCCGAGGGGATCGCCAGTTCGCCGTCCAGCTAGGCATAAGCCTGATCGGAGAGCTGCTCTCGGATGGCGACTGGGACAGCGCGTTCGCGCTCGCCGATGAACTGCCGCTCGAGGTTCAGACCGCCGTGGGCGGTCACGTTCATGGGTACCTTTGGCTCGCCCGCACGGCATATGCACGTTCTGACCCGGAGCGGGCCGAGAGCTGGCTGGCGCGAATCTCGCCCGACGTCGATGCGTCAAGCGACGTTCAGCTCCAGGGCCTCGCCGTGTGGCGGCGGGCCCTCGTAGCGATCGGAGAGCGCCGGCCGGCCGATGCGCTCCCCCTCCTCGCGGAGGTTGCTCAGAACCTGATCGCTCTGGGCTACGTCGACTTCGTCCAGCCCGTGCTCGAGGACGCCGCGACGGCAGCGAACGATCTGCAGGACCCCAGCCTCGCGCTCCCGGTCGCGGCGGTGCTCGACGCGATTCCACCCGCACGACGAACTCGCGCCGTCGAGCTCGGCCGCGCGCGAATCCGTGCCAACGCGGCCGCGGGCAAAGAAGAACGCGACACCGCGACCGAGCAGTACGCGCTGGCGCTCGCAACGGCGCGCAACCTCGACAAGGCCGCTCTGCTCGGACCGGTTCTCGTCGACTACGGTCGCTGGCTCGTACAGACAGGTCGCACGGAGGATGCGGCGCCACTGCTCGAAGAGGCGCGGACGCTCTTCGAGCGGATGAATGCAACCCGCTGGCTCGAACGCGCCGCACAAGTCCTTGCCAAACGCGAACCCGAGACTGCGATCTCCTGACAGCCACCAAGCCAGCGAACCGGCGGCTCGCGTCGAGCGTTCCCACTTTCTCCCCCTGAGCTTACCCCGTTCGCGTTGACATCGGCGGACGGCCGGAACCTGAGGTAACGATCAGGCGATCGCAACGAACGGCGCCTGTCGCTGTTTGTTGGAACCACGACAGACACGCCGCGGCGGCTACCGGCTTTAGCTTGGCGAGACACGTGACGCTGGCTGCAGAAGGTGAGGGTGCCAGAAACCCGATTCGCCCTTGATCACGCCGCGGCTTTGTATTCGTGGATGAGGCCGCCGAGTAGGTCTCGGCGCCGAGCCTGGTCGAGGGCGACGCCGGTCGCGGGCCTTGGCGGCGGTTCGTTGATCGGCGGTCGCTGGTCCAAAGAGCGGTGCGGGCGATGCTCGTTGTAGTGACGGATGTAGGCAGGGAGGACTTGTTCGAGGTGCCGTCGATTCAGGATCAGGATCCGGTCGAGGCATTCGCGACGTACGGTGCCGATCCCGT
>JALYLO010000485.1 GCA_030774175.1 Actinomycetota bacterium | reverse complement strand
TACTGGATCGCCACCGGCAGCACGAGCCCGCCGCTGTAGTCGGTGTGCTCGCCGATCAGGTTGACGCGACCCGGCGCCCAGGCGACGGCAATCCCTGCCCCGGTCATACTCACCGGACGATTCTACGGCCGATCCTCGTGGGTCTTTCTGCGCTCTCGAGAAAACACGAAAGGCCCACAGAATGCGGGCCTTTCTGAGGTGGAGCTAGGCGGGCTCGAACCGCCGACCTCCTGGGTGCGATCCAGGCGCTCTCCCAGCTGAGCTATAGCCCCTCGGGCGACCAACAGTGTAGCGCCGGCCGGGTTTTACCGGACCCTGACAGCACGTTCATTCCTTCCTTGATGGGGGCGGGAACGACCCTTGGTGCAAACAATTCGAGGAGAAACCCATGACTCGCAGGAAGAATCTGCTCGCGCTGCTCGCCGCGGGGGCCGTGACGGTGCTGGCCGTCGCCGGCTTTTCGAACGCGGCCAGCGGCGTCGCTCCGGTGAACACCGCGGAGCCGACGATCTCGGGCACCGCCCAGGTCGATCAGACCCTGACCGCCACCCAGGGCTCGTGGACGAGCACGAGCACGGTCACGTACTCCTACCAGTGGCGCCGCTGCGACGCGCTCGGGAACGGCTGCTCGAACATCGGCGGGGCCGACGGCACCTCCTACCTCGTCAGGCCCGCCGATCTCGCGAAAACGATCCGCGTCCGCGTGACCGCGAAGAACGCCGACGGGTCGACGCAGTCGACATCGAACGAGACTGCCGTCGTCAAGCCGAAGGCTGTTCCCGCGCCCGTCACAGGGTGCCCGGCGACGGGCTCGGGTGCGGTCGACGCGAACAGCGTCTCACCTCCCGCGCGACTGCTCATCGACGGGCAGACGGTGTCGCCCTCGGTGATCACGCGTTCGACCAGTGACCTCACCGTCCGCTTCCACGTCTCGGCGTGCACCGGCCGGTCGGTCACGGGAGCCCTCGTCTACGCGACGGCCGTCCCGTTTCAGCAGTTCTCGATCCCGGCCGAGACGCCGACCGGCGCCGACGGCTGGGCGACCCTGACCATGCACCAGGATCGTGCCTTCCCGGCGTCGCCGCGCCAGCAGCTTCTGGCGGTCTTCGTCCGCGCACGCAAGTCCGGCGAGAACCTGCTCGGCGGCATCTCGACTCGCCGCCTCGTTTCGTTCCCGGTCAGCCTCCACTGACAGCGGGCCGCCCGTGCGCGCCGTCCTACGATAGGGCGGTGCGCGCGGTCGTCCTCGACGCGGACGGGCTCCCGGAGGTCGCGGAGCTCCCCGAGCCCTCGGGCGCGGGCCTGCTCGTGCGCGTGCGCGCGTGTGGGCTCTGCGGCTCGGACGTCGAGAAGCTCGGGCGGGCGGCGCCGGGAACCGTGCTCGGCCACGAGGTGGCGGGCGAGCTCGAGAACGGCGCGCGCGTCACGGTCATGCATCGCGTGCCCTGCGGCGTCTGCGAGCGCTGTCTCGCAGGCCACTCCTCGACGTGTGGTGAGTTCCGCGAACTGCGGATCTCGCCGGGCGGCTTCGCGGAGGAGCTGCGCGCGACGCACTGCGTGCCTCTGCCCGATTCGCTCGGCGAGCTCGACGGCGTCTGGATCGAGCCGCTCGCGTGCGTGCTGCGCGCGGCCGAGCTCGTGCCGCGGGGGCGCGTGCTGGTCGTCGGCTGCGGCGCGATCGGACGGCTGTGGATCCAGGTGCTGAGCCTGCGCGGCGATTCGGTGGTGGCGACCGACCCGCGCCCCGATCGCCTCGCGGGCGCACGCGGTCTCGGCGCCGAGGCCGACGGCGACTCCGTCGCGGCGGCGGTGCTGACGGCGCCTGCGGGAGCCGACGACACGCTGCGCCGGCTCGAGCCGGGCGGCACGCTGCTCGTGTTCGCCGCGCCCGAAGGCGCAGTGCCCACCTCGCTCGACGCCGTCTATCGGAACGAGCTGCACGTCGTCGGCTCGCGCTCGGCGTCGCCGGCCTTCTTCCGGCAGGCGGTCGAGGTCCTGCCCTCGCTCGTCCTGCCCCCGGTGACCGCGCTGCCGCTCGAGCGCTTCCTCGAGGGCGTCGAGCTCTACCGCCGAGGCGACGCCCTCAAAGTGGTCTTCACGCCGTGAAGGCGGCGCTCCTGTACGCCCCAGGCGACCTGCGGGTCGAGGACGTGCCGCGACCCGAGCCAGGCCCGGGCGACGTGCTCGTGCAGGTCGAGGTGGCGCTCACCGACGGCACCGACCAGAAGACGTTTCGCCGCGGCCACCCGCTGCTGGCGCGCGAGTCGCCGTCTCCCTTCGGTCACGAGTTTTGCGGCATCGCCGACGGCGGCCGCGTCGTCGCCGCGAACTCCGCGCCCTGCGGCGCCTGCGACGGCTGCGAACGCGGAGAGCAGTGTCGCGACCTCGTCTTTCTCGCGGGTGCGTACGCGGAGTGGATCGTCGTCCCCGAGCGGATCGCAGCGGTGAACCTCCACCCGGTGCCGCGCGGCCTCGCGCCCGAGGTCGCCGCGATGGTCGAGCCGCTCGCGTGCTGCCTGCGCGGCGTCGAGCGCGCCAACATCGTCGCTGGCGATCACGTCGCGATCCTCGGCGCAGGCCCGATCGGGCTGATGCTCGCGGCGTGCGTCGCGGACGCCGGCGGGTGGCCGGTCGTCGTCGGCGGCCGCGAAGAGCGGCGCGCGCTCGTCGAGCTGTTCGGAGCGGAGGCGGGCGACGGGAGTGACGCCGACGTCGTGATCGAGGCGAGCGGTACCGAGCAGGCCTGGACCGACGCCGTCGCACTCGTGCGGCCGGGCGGCACCGCCGTCATGTTCGGCGGGCTGCCGCGCGACACCCGGGCCGCCGTCGACGCGTACCGACTGCACTACGAGGAACTGACGATCCGCGGCTCCTTCCACCACGCGCCCGCGGCCGTGCGCGCTGCCCTCGTCTTCCTGGCGAGCGGTGCCTATCCGTGGGAGGAGCTGGTCACGCACCGGGTGGGGCTCGAAGGGCTGCCGGGGCTCTTCACCGACCCGCCTCTCGACCTGCTGAAGGCCGCCGTCGTTCCGTGAGGGTGCTCTCGCTGCGCGAGCTGAACCGCACGTTGCTCGCGCGGCAGCTGCTCAGCGAGCGCAGCCGGCGGCCGGTGGTCAAGGCGGTCGAGCGGCTCGTCGCGCTTCAGGCGCAGTACGCCCCGTCGCCCTACGTCGCGCTGTGGTCGCGCGTCGCGGGTTTCCGGAAGGAGCAGCTGACGAGGAATCCGGCGATCGCCAAGGCGGGTTGTCTTCGGAGCACGCTGCACGTCGTCTCACGCGCCGAGTTCCCGTACATCGCGGCCGCGTACATCGAGTCGCAGCGCGGCCGCACCGAGGGACTCGGCGTCGACATCGAAGCGCTGCAGCGCGCCGTGCCGACAGGCCCGGTCTCGAGCGCCGAGTTGAGGCAGCTGGCGCACCGCGTGCTTGGAACCGACGATCCGTGGACCGTCTCCTTCGCGTATCGCGCGCTGCCGTTCGTGCGCACGGGAGCTCGCGGACCCTGGCCGCACACGAAACCCTCACCGGTGGTGCTCTGGCGCGACCCGCTGCCCGACCCACAGGAGGCGTCCGCACGCGTCGTCTTGCAATACCTCGCCGCGTATGGCCCGGCTTCGCGCGAGGACATCGTGCAATTCACGGGCTTCAGGCTACGGCAAGTCAATCCAGCGCTCGAAGGTCTGCGCACGTTCGAGGACGAGGAGGGACGGACGCTGTTCGACGTCTCGCGTGCGCCCATTGCCTCGGAGGAAGGCGCGGCGCCGGTCAGGTTCTTGCCGGCCTTCGACTCGGTCATCCTCGCCCACCGCGACCGCTCGCGGATCGTCCCGCCCGAATACCTCGAAGCGGTCTTCAACAAGCGCAACGCGACGACGAAGAACACATTCACGGTCGACGGCTTTGTCGCCGGCGCGTGGCGGATCGAGAAGAGGACCCTCGCGCTCGATCCGTTCGCAACGCTCGCGCCGCGCGCGCGGCGCGAGGTCGAAGCCGAGGGCGAGCGGCTGCTCGCGTTCTATCTCGCTTGAGATCGAACCAAGTTCGAGGACGAAGCCAGTGCACCGTTCCGAAGTCTCGCGCGCCCTGGCGGCTGCAAAGCTGCGCCGGGCTGTGTCCCCGGTCGCCCCGATAGAACACCGCTATCGGGGCTCCCGGCGCCCTTGCCCGGCTTGCTTTTCGCCTGCCAGGATCAGCACGGAACTTCCGGAACGGTGCACTAGAACGCGAAGAGCGTCAGCTCGGGCTCGCGCTCACCGCGCAACACCGCGAGGTCGACCTCGGCGCAGGCGATTCCTCTGCTTTCGGCGAGCGCGACGGCCTGCGGTTTGATCGCCTGGGCGACCAGAATGCCGCGACAGGCGGCGCGCGACGGGTCGGCGCGGATGCAGTCGAGGTAGCGCGCGAGCTGCTCGACGGCGTCGATCGTCCCGACCCGCTTGATCTCGACCGCCACCCACCCGTCGTCCTCGTCACGGCACATCAGATCGACGGGGCCGACGTCGGTCGGCCACTCCCGCTTGACAAGGCGCAGGTTCTCCTCGATCTGCGTCGGGTCGGCCGCGAGCAGCAGCTGCAGGTCGCGCTCGACGCCGTTCTTCTCGAGCCCGGCAGCCTCGCCCATGTCGTGCGTGACGTCGGAGAGCACCTCGAACAGCCTGATCTCGAGCCGGTCTTCACTGCGGCCGGCGCGCTTGCGAACGACGAGGGTGTCGCCACCGTCCTCGAAGACCGTGGGCGGAGTCAGCCAGTTCAGCGGCTTGACCTTGTAGCCGTCATGGTCCGACCAGACCATTACCGTCCCGTCCGCCTTGAGCATCAGAAGGCGCGTCGCTTCGGGCAGGTAGGCGTTGAGGCGGCCCGTGTAGACGACTTCGCAGCGGGCGACGATGAGGCGCATCCCGACGACCCTAATGTCCGTTTCGGACGGGTCCGGTGGCAGTCACAGTGGGGTCCACGCGTCACGAAAGACATGTCCGGTGGCAGCCACAATGTCCCTTCGGGAGCTTGTTCGCTGCCGCAGGCCGTGCTACGGTGTCGCACATGAAGGTCAGCATCCGCGAGCTCAGGAACAACACGGCGGCGGTTGTCGCGGCCGTCCAGGCCGGCGAGTCGGTGACGCTCACGACGCACGGCGAGCCGATCGCGGACATTGTCCCGCACCGACGACGTACGCGGTGGCTGCCGGGAGAATGGCTTGCAGAGCAGCTCGTCGAACGCCAGGCTGATCCGGGGCTTCGCGAAGACCTCGCTCGGCTTGCCGGCGGCACGATCGACGAGCTGTGACGCGCGCCCTCGCGGACACCTCGATCTTCATCGCGCAGGAGGGCGGGCGACGGCTCGGCGAACTGCCCTCGGAGCTCGCCGTCTCGGTCGTGACGATCGGCGAGCTCGAGCTCGGAGTACTCGCGGCCACAGACCCGGAAACACGGGCGCGCCGCGCGGGTACCCTCGAACTCGCTCGCGCCGCAGACCCCATCCCGATCGGCGAGTCCGTGATGAGGGCGTTTGCGCGTCTCGTACACGACTGCCGTCAAGCGGGTATCCGTCCTCGCGTGCTCGACGCCCTCATCGGGGCGACCGCAGTGGAGCATGGACTTCCACTCGTCACTCAGGGCGACGACTTCGCCGGCATCGGCGCCGTGCACTCGCCGCTGACTGTCGTCCGCGTCTAGCCCTGCCCGCCGGCTGCCAACCGATCGTCCGTTTCGGACATGCCCGCGTGGGTGTCAGACACCTACCTACGGCCTACGTCTTGCGGATCAGGGTCATGCCGTCGCGGACGGTCAGCATCACCTGGACCGTTCGCGGATCGCGCGCCACGTGCTCGTTGAATTGCACGAGCGGACCCTCGCCGTCGACCACTCGACCGCTCCAGAGGGTGTTGTCGGCGACGATCAGGCCACGCTCCGAAAGGCGGGGCAGGACGGCCTCGTAGTAGCCGACGTAGCCTTCCTTGTCGGCGTCGATGAAGACAAGGTCGAACTCCCCGTCGAGGCGGTCGATCGTCTCGGTCGCCGGCCCGAGGTGGAGCGTGATCTTCGACCCGTGCGGCGACCGGTCGAAGAAGCGCTGGGCGAACGCCGCGCGCTCCGGGTCGATTTCGCACGCGTCGATGCGCCCACCCTCGGGCAGCGCGGCGGCCATCGCAAGCGCCGAGTGCCCGCTGAACGTACCGATCTCGAGGATCCGCCGCGGCCGCCCGAACCAGACGAGCAGCTCGAGGAACCGTCCCGCGACCGGGCCTGTGAGCATCTGGCTCCAACCGAGCGCCGCCGCCGTCTCCTCGGACAGCTCCGCGAGCAGCGCATCGTGCGGCGAGGTGAGGCGCTCGACGTACTCGTCGATGCGCGGGTCGGTGATCTCCATCAGTTCCTCTCTACTCGGGGGCCGCCGACGGTCCCGTCCTCGCGGGGATAGGCGTCGAGAGTCGGCGGGCGTGCATGCTCCGGGCAACCCGCACGTCGTTAGGCTAGTCGGAGCAACCGACCTGAGGAGTTCGACCATGCCCGGCCTGATGGGACGCGCGACCTTGATCGTCAAAGCGAAGTTCTCCAAGTTCCTCGACCGTTCCGAGAACCCGAACGAGACGCTCGACTATTCCTACGAGGAGCAGCTGCACCAGCTTCAGAACGTGAAGCGCGGGGTGGCGGACGTGACGACGGCGAAGAAGCGCCTCGAGCTCCAGTACACGAGCATGGAGCAGCAGGTCGACAAGCTCGACGGCCAGGCGCGCGCCGCGCTCCAGGCGGGCAAGGAAGACCTCGCCCGCGAGGCGCTCACGCGCAAGGCCGCGGTGCAGGCCCAGCTCGCAGGGATCATGCAGCAGGGCCAGCAGCTCGAGGCCCAGCAGCAGAAGCTCGTCGACGGGCAGAAGACGCTCCAGGCGAAGATCGAGGCGTTCCGGACCCAGAAGGAAGTGATCAAGGCGCAGTACTCGGCCGCCGAGGCGCAGGTGCGGATCGGCGAGGCGGCGACCGGGATCGGGGAGCAGATGGCCGACGTCGGCCTCGCGATCGAGCGTGCCAAGGACAAGACCGAGCAGATGCAGGCGCGTGCGAGCGCGATCGACGAGCTGACCACCTCGGGCGCACTCGAGGACTTCACGGGCGGCGGCGACGACATCGACCGGCAGCTCGCGCAGGTCGGACAGGGGGCGCAGGTCGACGACGAGCTCGCGAAGCTGAAGGCCGAGATCGGCAGCGGCTCCGCCGAGCCGCCGAAGGAGATCCCGGCGGGCGGAGAGGAGCCCGCGAAATGATCGTCCGGCTGATGGGCGAGGGCCAGTATCGGGTCGACGATTCGCTGCTCGCCCGACTGAACGAGCTCGACGACGAGGTCGCGCGGGCGGTCGAGTCCTCCGACGAGCGCGCCCTCTGGTCGGGACTCCAGGCGCTCGCCGACGCGGTCCGCGAGAACGGCGAGAAGCTCGCCGACGACGACCTCTCGCCCTCCGACGCAATCGTCCCGCCCGAGGACCTCTCGCTGGAAGAGGCGCAGGAGCTCCTGTCGGGCGAGGGGTTGATCCCCGACCTGCCGGTGTCGTCCTGAGCCGGGAGATCGTCCTCACCTCGCACCCGAGGGGCGAGCCGCAGGAGTCCGACTTCCTGCTGCGCGAGGCAGCGGACGCGCAGCCTGGCGACGGCGAGGTGCTCGTGAGGAACGTGTTCGTGTCCGTCGATCCGTACATGCGCGGGCGCATGACCGGAATCAAGACGTACGTCGCGCCGTTCGAGGTCGGCGGCCCGATCGGCGGCGGCACGGTCGGCCGCGTCGTCGCGTCGAACCACGACGGCTTCGCCGAGGGCGACTGGGTCAACTCGATGCTGGGCTGGTGCGAGAGCGGCATCGCCTCAGGCGATCACCTGCGCAAGCTCGACCCGTCGCTCGCTCCCCCGTCGACCGCGCTCGGCGTGCTCGGAATGACCGGGCTGACAGCATGGGTCGGGCTGGTCGAGATCGGCCGGGTGGCCGAAGGCGAGACGCTCTACGTGTCGGGCGCCGCGGGCGCGGTTGGCAGCACCGCGGCACAGATCGCCAGACAGAAGGGCCTGCGCGTGATCGGGAGCGCCGGTACCGAAGACAAGGTCGAGTGGCTTCGCTCGCTCGGAATCGAGGCGTTCAACTACAGGGAGACGCCCGCGAAGGAAGCGCTCGCAGACGGCATCGACGTCTACTTCGACAACGTCGGGGGCGAGCAACTGGAGGCATCGCTCGGCGCCCTGCGCCCCTTCGGCCGCGTGATCGCCTGCGGAGCGATCTCCCGCTACAACGACGAGTCCCCCTCCCCCGGTCCGCGCAACTTCGGCTTCGTCGTGACGAAGCGCTTGCGCATCGAGGGCTTCCTCGTCAGCGACCACTCGGATCGCTTCCGGGATTTCGCAGCCGAGGTGGGACCGTGGGTCGCCCAGGGCAAGATCGCTTACCGGGAAACGATCCTCGATGGAATCGAGAGCGTCCCGGCCGCGTTCGCAGGCCTCTTCCGCGGCGACAACACGGGCAAGATGCTCGTACGCGTCGGTCCCGACGACTAGATCGGCGCGTCGAAGAGTGCGAGCCATCGGGTCAAGTCTTGCTCAACCGGCAGCTCCTTCTCCAGCTTCGCCTTGAGCTCGAGCTCCGTCGCGTTGTCCCGTTTCTGCTCGCCCGCCGGAACGAACGGCCAGAACGTGCCGCGCTTGAAGCCGTAGATCCAGTAAACGGGATGTTCGCCGCCGTCGAACTTGAACGCGGCTGCAAGAAGCTGCGAGCCGAAGCCCTGTTCGGTGAGCCCCGACGCCATCGCGTGCACGCTCGTGACGAGGTCCTCGAGATCGGGGTCGCGCACGGTCACCCAGTCGTAACCGTAGTCGTCGGTCTTCCGCTCGACCGTCGAGCCGGAGGACTGCGCCACCGAGTCGACGAGCTTGTCGATGTCGTCGAATGCGCTTCGAAACTCGCCCGAGGACTGTGGCTTGAACGCGATCGCCCCCACACCTGCGGTCTTCAGCCCGAGCTCGACCTGGAGCGTAACCGCCGCGGTCGTCAGTGCGAAGAGCCGGTCGTCCTGCGGCTCTGAGAGCTTCTTGCGCCCGAAGAGGACGTCGCGCAGGCCCACTCGGTTACGAAACCGGGCGGCCCATGTCGCGTGCGATCTCGGCGAGGGCGGCGATGCGCTTCTCGAGCGGCGGATGGTCCATGAACAGCTCGGAGGCAGCGCTCTTCACCTTGGCCGGCATGATGAAGAACGCGCTCATGCCCTCGACCTGGCGCAGGTCGCGGTTGGGGATCAGCGTCATCTGCGACGAGATCTTCTGGAGCGCGCTCATCAGGTACTCGGGCGATCCCGTGATCAGGGCGGAGCCGCGGTCGGCCGCATACTCGCGGTAGCGGGAGATCGTGCGGATGAGGATGAAGCTCACCGCGTAGACGACGATCGAGACGGCGAAGATGATCAGCCAGACGGGCGGGCCGTTGTTGTTGTCGCGGTTCGAGCCGCCGCCGCCCCACATCCCGGCGTAGAGGCCGAACCGCGTCAGCAGCGCGGCGAGCATCGCGAAGAAGCTCGCCAGCGTCATGATCAGCACGTCGCGGTTTGCGATGTGCGAGAGCTCGTGGGCGAGCACGCCCTCGACCTCCTTGGGCTCGAGGCGCTCCCACAGCCCGGTCGTCACGCAGACCGCGGCGTGCTTGGGCGACCGCCCGGTCGCGAAGGCGTTCGGCACCGGAGTGTTCATCAGCGCGATCTTCGGCTTCGGCAGGTCGGCCATCGCGCACAGCCGTTCGACCATGTCGTGCAGCGCGGGCTCCTGCTCGCGCGTCACGACCTTCGCCCCGGCCGCCGCCAGTGCAAGCTTGTCGGAGGTGAAGTACTGGAAGAACGCCAGCCCGATCACGATCACGAGCATCGGCGCGAGGCCGACGTTCAGGTACATGAAGAGAACGACGGCGAAGATCACGTACAGCAGGCCGAGGAGCTCGCTCGTGAGGATCATCCGCAGGGTGAGCCCCGCGTCGCGTCCGTATGACCTGCGCTTCATGCGTCTGATTGTAGGCGTGCTGATGCTCGTGCCGCTGGCGCTTAACGGCGCCTCAACAGCGCGCGCCGCCGGCTCCTGCGTCGTCGCGGGCACCCACGAGGGCGGAGCGAGGGGCTTTGTCGTGGCGCGGCCTCACCACAGCGTCCTCGAGCACGTCACGGTCCGGGCAAAGCCGTGCACGACCACCTTCTGGGTCGACCCCCGGGGCGGGCCCCTCCATGCCCTGACCGTGGTCGGCCCCGGCTGGAGCGGGACGGTCGGCTCGCCCGAGACACGCGTCGACGGGCTCGTCGGGTCGACCCAGCTCGGAAACGGCGACCTGCACGGTGGCGGCCACGCCGATCTCGCGCAGCTGAGGTCGCGCCTCGACCGGACACGGGCGAGCGTGCTGCGCACACGGATCCTGCTCGCGGCGATCCTGATTGCCCTGGCGCTCCTCGCTCCGCGACGTGCCGTCGTCGGCGGCGCTGCTGCCGTGACCGCAGCTCTCGTGCTCTCGGCCTTCGGCTCGACGAGCCTGACGCTCCTGGCCGTGTTGACGCTCGTCGGCTCGTTCGCACCGCGGCGCGCGCTCTGGGTGTTCTTCGCGGCGTACCTCGTCGTGCTCGTCGTCTCGCCGGAGACGCAGTCGCTGGCCCTCCTTGGGCCGCATCCGTGGGGGGCCGGGCGCTTCTACGGCATCACCAACGAGATCGAGACGCTGCTGCTCGCTCCGGCACTCGTCCTCGGCGCGGTCGCCGCACCGCTGACGCTGCTCACGTTCGGCTGGAGCCGTGCCGGCTCCGACGGCGGCGGCGTGCTCGTACTGCTCGCGTCGTACAGCGTGCTGCTGCTCGGGGTCTCCCCGCGCCGGCTCGCGGTCGCGGGTGCGGTCGCGATCGCCGCCGGGCTCGCCTTCGTCGGGGTCGATGCGGCGACCGGCGGCTCGAGCCACGTCACGCACGCAGTCCTCCACGGTGGCCTGCCGCACGACGTCTGGCACCGTTGGGTCGTCTCGTGGCACGGCGCGACGGGCACCTGGGGAAGGACGCTGGTCTGCGCGCTCTGCGTCGCGGCCCTCGCCTGGGTGGCGACGCGTCGCCCGCGGGCCCGGATCGTCGACGCATTCCTCGTCGGAATCGTCGTCTCGCTCGTTGCAAACGACACGCCGCAGGACGTGCTCTTCTGGGGCGCGATCAGCGGTGTCGGGCTGCGCCGGGCTGTATAGACTCGCGCTCGTGCGCCGCCCGGTCCCGATTGCGCTCCTGTTGCTGCTCGTCGTCCTTGGCGCAGGCTGCTCGGACTCGAAACCGGGCGAGAAGATCGTGGCGCCGCTGCCGACGAAGGTCGTCGGCACGGTGCCGAAAGCGCAGACCGTCACGGTGCCCGCGCAGTACAAGAACGGCGATCCGGCGGCGGGGAAGGCCGTCTTCGCGAGCGCGGGCTGCGTCGGCTGCCACACGCTTGCCGACGCGAACGCACACGGCACCGTCGGCCCGAACCTCGACCAGGCGAAGCCGCCGCTCTCCAAGGTCGTCCTGCGCGTGACGCTGGGCCGGGGCGCGATGCCGTCGTTCAAGGGCCAGCTGTCCACCAAGCAGATCGCGAACGTGGCGGCGTACGTCGTCAAGGCGTCCGGCGGCAACCCGAACGGCTGATCTCGTTACCCCCTGATTTCCCGCGCGGCGCCGGCGTCGTCGCGACGGACTTCGACCGCACGCTCGTGTGGGAGGACGGTCGGCTGCACGAGCGGACGGTGAAGGCTTTGCGTGCGACGCGCGCCGCCGGCCTCGACGTGATCGTGGTGACCGGACGGATGGTCCAGTCGGTCCGCCGGTACCTCGAGCCCGCCGAGCTGCACGAGCCGGTGATCTGCTACCAGGGCGCCGTGGTCGCCGACGCCGACGGCCGCTGGCTCCGCCACGAGCCGATCCCGCTGCAGCTGGCGCGCGAGGCGATCGCCGCCGTCGAAGCGGAAGGCTACGGCCCGAACGTCTACGTCAACGACGAGCTCTACGTGTCGGCGGTGACCGAGGCCGCGCGCGACTACGCCGGCTTCCAGCGGCTCGAGATCCACGAGGTCGGGAGCCTCCTCGACTGGCTCCACGACCCGCCGACCAAGCTCGTCTGCGTCGGCGATCCCGACGAGTTGGACGGTCTCGAGCTCCGCATGAAGGAGCGCTTCGGCGAGCGCATGTACATCTCGAAGTCACTGCCCCACTTCCTCGAGTTCGCCGCGCCCGGGATCACGAAGGGCGCCGGCCTCGACTTTCTCGCCGCGCACATGGGCTTCACGCCCGAGCGGACGATCGCGTTCGGCGACGGCGAGAACGACATCGAGCTCGTCGAGTGGGCCGGGTACGGAATCGCCGTCGAGAACGCGCATCCGCGTGTGAAGGCGGTCGCCGACTGGATCTGCCCGTCGGCCGAGGTGCAAGGCGTCGCACAGGTGCTCGAAGCGCTTCTAGAGTGGCAGCGATGATCGACCTCCGCGCAGCCCGCAACGACCCCGATGCTTATCGTGCAGCACTCGCGCGCAAAGGCGCCGCCGACAGCTTCGACCAGCTGCTCGCGGCCGACGGGGCCTGGCGCTCGGTGCAGCAGCAGGTCGACGAGCTGCGGGCGCGTACGAAGCTCAAGGGCAAGCCCACCCCGGAGCAGCTCCAGGAGCTGCAGGCGATTAAGGAGGAGCTGCAGCCGCTCGAGGGCGAGCTCACTGCTGCATGGGACCGGGTCCAGGAGCTGCTCGACCGTGTCCCGAACCCGCCGGCCGAGGACACGCCGGACGGCGACACGGAAGACGACGCGACCGTCGTCAAGCTCGTCGGTGAGCCGCCGGCCTTCGCCTTCGAGCCGAAGGACCACCTCGAGCTGTCGGCGCCGCACGGCTGGATCGACGTCGAGCGCGGCGCGAAGGTGTCCGGCTCGCGCTTCGTCTACCGCGTCGGTGACGTCGCGCTGCTCGAGACCGCGCTGTACCGGTGGGCGCTCGCACGCATCGTCGCGAAAGAGCACGTGCCGGTTCTGCCGCCGGTGCTCGTGCGCGACCAGGCGATGTACGGCACGGGCTTCTTCCCGTCCGACAAGGGCGACTTCTACGCGGTGCCCGAGGACGACCTCTTTCTCGTCGGCACGTCCGAGGTGCCCCTCGCAGCGTTCCACTCGGCCGAGGAGCTCGACGGCGTTCCGCTGCGCTACGTCGCCCTTTCGACCTGCTTCCGTCGCGAGGCCGGCGCCGCCGGCCGCGACACGCGCGGGATGTTCCGGGTGCACCAGTTCGACAAGGTCGAGATGTTCGTCTTCTGCGACCCGAGCACCTCGCGCGACGAGCATGAGCGCTTGCTGGCGATTGAGGAAGAGCTCGTGCAGGAGCTCGAGCTTCCCTATCGCGTGTTGAACATCGCCGCGGGCGACCTCGGAGCCTCGGCGGCGAAGAAGTACGACATCGAGGCGTGGTTTCCGGGTCAGTCGCGCTACCGCGAGATCACGTCGACGTCGAACACGACGGACTTCCAGGCGCGCCGGCTCAACATCCGCTTCCGCCGCGACGGGAAGCTCGAGCACGTACACACGCTGAACGGGACGGCCGTTACCGCGCGCGCGATGATCGCGATCCTCGAGAACTTCCAGCACGCGGACGGCTCGATCTCGGTGCCGCAGCCGCTGACCGAGTTCGGCGCGCCCTCGCGCCTCGGAGCGGAGCGGGTCGCGGCGCCGTAGCGCCGCGACCCGCAGTTTCTCCTACGGCGTCAGCGTTGCGGTGAAGACCTCTTCGCGGAGACCGAGGTCGATCACGGTCTGGCGCCGGTCGGTCCAGACCGGACGCACGACCCCGCCGGCCGCGACGAGACCCTCGTAGTCGCCGTACTGGTTGCCGAGGTTGACGCTCGGCGCGCAGCAGGTCTCGTCGGTCGGTGCGTTCGCTATCGCCGAGGCGTTGTACGACGTCCCGCCGTTCGTCGAGCGGGCGAGCGTGTAAACGGTCGACGGTGCGCCGTGCGTGCCGGTGTCGTAGTACGCGACGTTCACCGACCCGTTCGAGTGGTCGACGGCGAGCCACTGGTTGAACTGGTCGCCTGCCGCCGGCACCGCGGTCGAGCTCCACGTCGAACCGCCGTCGGTCGACTTCGCGACGTACACGCTCGTCGAGGCGTTGCTGCCGTTCATGTACGAGCAGTAGAGCGCCGAGCCGAATGAATCACACGCGGGATAGACGAGCGCGCCGCGCGTGCTCTGGGCCGCGACGTTGAACTGGAACCCGCCAATGAGCGCGATCACGTGTGGCGCCGTGAACGTGTTGCCCCCGTCGGTCGACGAAGCATCCGCGATCACGAGGT
>JALYLO010000484.1 GCA_030774175.1 Actinomycetota bacterium | reverse complement strand
CGAGGCACTCGTCCGGCTCGCGAGGGAGGCGGGCGAGCCGACCTTCGAACGCTTCAGCGAGCTGTTGGCGGTCAAGGAGAGCCCCTACCTCGAGTTCCTGCGCCAGCAGGCGGCGCAGGCGCGGGCTGAGCAGAACCGCTATCTCGAGCGCGCCGCCGACCGCGCCTACCTGGCGATGCACGCGCCGGTTGCGCCGCTGCTAGCCGTGCTCGTACTCCTGCTCGCCTACGGCTTCCTCCGCTTCCTCGCCCAGACCGTCTAACGCATGAAAGGAGTGACCACCATGATCGACGCGTTCTTCTTCCGCCTTCTCGAGGCGGCCGAGCGCATCCGCCGCGAGGAGCGCGGCGACAGCCTCGTCAACTGGGTCGTGCTCGCCGTCGGCCTCGCCGCCGCCGCGGCCGCCCTTGTGGCGCTGCTCAAGCCGGCGATCCAAACCGGCGGCCAGAACATCGTCGACTTCATCTCGGGCTCCGGCTAGCGCAGGCATGAACCGGATCAGGCGCAAGCTCGCGGGCGAGCGCGGCGACGCCCTCATCGAGGGACTCTTCGCGCTCATGCTCGTCCTCTTGGTCGTCGGCGTTGCCGCGCAGGCGCTCGCGTACGCGCACGCGAAATCTGTCGCAGCAGCGGCGGCGCAGGACGGAGCCCGCGCCGCCGCGGCCGGCGGCCCGGACGCGGGAATCGTCCGGGCGCGCGCGATTCTGGCGGCGGCCGGCGACACGGGAGAGAGCCTGCGCGCCACGGCACGCGAGGCCGGCGACGAGGTGACGGTGAACGTCGAGGGCGAGTCACCGCGGCTCTTCTCGCTGCCACTCCTCCTCCCGGCCGTCCGAGCGAGCGCCAGCCTCCCCCTCGAGCGCTACCCGGCAGCGGAGGCCGCACCATGAGCCGCCTCCTCTTCCGCCTTCGCTCGGAGAGCGGTCAGGCTCTCATCTCCGGGCTGATCCTTCTCGCGGGCGTCCTTATCCCGCTGCTCTTCCTCGTGCCGCTCTTCGCGCGGGTCGAACAGGGCAGGCTCGCAGCCGAACAGGCCGCCCGCGACGCCGCCCGCGCGGCGGTGCAGGCACCATCATCGACTGCGGCCGAGGTCGCTGCCGAGGCCGCCGTCGCGCGCGCCCGAACGCAAACAGGAGAGTCGCTCCAGCTCACGCTCGAGGGCGAATTCGCCCGCGCGGGCGTCCTCCGCGCCCGCGTGCGAACCAAGGTCGACCTCGCCCGCATCCCCCTCTTCGGGTCGATCGGGACGGTCGAAGTGAGCGGCGATGCCTCGGCGCCTGTCGACCGCTACCGAAGCCTCCTCGGGTCGCCATCGCCATGAGCGCCGGCGCGCGACAGCGATTGCAGGACGAGCGCGGCGCTGTCCTCGTCGCGGGGCTGCTGCTCGCCATCGCCCTCCTCATCGTCATCGGCGCCGCCGTCGACATCGGCCGCGCCTTCATCGAGCGCCGCGAGCTCGTATCGCTAGCCGACGAGGCCGCCCTCTCCGGAAGCCAAGCGCTCGACCTCGACGCGCTGCACGCCGGCCGGCTCGCTCTGGATCCGAACGAGGCGCACGCGACCGCGCTGGGGGTGCTCAGGACCGAGCCGAAATTGCGAGCGCACGCAAAGGCGAATCCCGCATCGGTGAGCGTGGAGGTCGAGCGCACGATTCCGACGGTGCTCCTTCGCCTCGTCGGGCTCTCGACCCTAACCGTGAAGGCGCGTGCGACCGCGGAGCCCCGAGGGCCATGAGACCGCGAGCGGCGATCGGCGCAGCGATCGGTGGCGGCGTCCTCTTCGGTGCCGCGGGCATTCACCTAGATGCCGCCGGCACGGAGCTCGCCCGCGTCTCGATGCTCGGGGCCTCTCTTGGGGCGCTCGCGTACAGCGACGTCACTGAGCACCGCATCCCCAATCGGATTGTGGTTCCCGCGTCCGCTGCCTGCGCCGCGCTGCTCTTCGCTGAAGGAGTCCGCGTGCAGCACCTGCTCGGCAGCCTGGCGCTGGTCGCGCTCATGCTCGGCATGAGCCTCGCCTGGCCCGCCTCGTTCGGGATGGGGGACGTCAAGCTCGCCCTACTCCTTGTCCTCGGTCTCGGGGAGGTTGCGACGCAGGCGCTTGTCCTCGGTCTGGTCCTCGCTGCGGCGTTCGGGGTGGTGCTCATGCTGCGGCACGGGCGATCGGCCAGCATGTGGTCAGTTCCCCTG
>JALYLO010000483.1 GCA_030774175.1 Actinomycetota bacterium | reverse complement strand
GAACTGGAGGAATCCGCATGACCACGATCACCGAGATCCAGACCACTCAGGTCTACCAGGTGTTTATTAGAGGATCGAGTTGCCCACTTCGTGCGAGATCGGCTTGACACGCCGCCGACCTCTGCGTCTATCAGCTACCAAGGCACAGCGACTAGAGGAGACCGCATGACCACCTTGACCGACACCGCCACGCAGGTCTATTCCGTTTTCATCCGTGCAACCCCGCAGGAGATCTGGGAGGCGATCACCAAGCCGGAGTTCACGAGCCGCTACTTCTACGGCAGCAACGTCGACTCGACGTTCGAGCCTGGTGCCCCCTACCGAGGGTTGTCGCCCGACCGCGAGCAGGTCTGGGTCGACGGCGTCGTGAAGGAGGCCGAGCCGCCGCGCCGGCTCGTTCACACCTGGCGCGCGCTCTACGACGCGGAGACCGCTGCCGAGCAGCACAGCCGCGTCACGTGGGAGATCGAGGCCCAGGACGGAGGCGTCTCGAAGCTCACCGTCGTCCATGACGAACTCGAGCAGTCGCCCAAGACGGCCGAGAACGTCGCGGGCGGGTGGATGTACATCCTCAGCGGCCTCAAGACGCTGCTCGAAACCGGCGAGCCGCTCGCGTCCGCCTAACGGCAATCATCAACTGTCTCGGAGCGGGCCTCGGGCCCCGCTCCGCAGCTCGCCGCGAGGAGCCAGGGTCGATCGACCGTCAGTGTGGCTCGGCGCTTGCTGGACTGGCACGAGCTAGGAGCTCTCGCCGGTGAATGGCGGCTCCCAGATCCTGGTCCGCGTCAGTGGCGAGAGTCCGTCGATTTCGATGCAGATCAGGGCTCCGGCGGCCAGTACGAGCGTGTCCTCGGCGACGCAGATGGAGGTGATCGCTCGCGGGCAGCGCAGCTGCAGGGCCAGCGCTCCCGATTCGTCGATCAGGGCGAGGTCGCGAGCGCGCGGGCGGTGGGCGAGCACGTAGTTGCCGTAGCTGCCGATCAGGTGGTCGGGCCAGGGATACTGCTCGGGCAGCCGGACGGGGGCAGGCGCGTCCACGAACCACAGGTTCGGCGGCGAGCGGCCCGCGACGGGATAGGAGCAGACGGCGACAACCTGCTGCGCGCAATCACGCACACAGAACAGGGCACCGAGCCCGACCCGCAGCCGCGCGATCAGCCGACCCCGGCTGTTCAACCTGAACAGCCTGCCATCGCCGCCGCCGACCAGCCAGTCGTCCCCAACGACGGCGAGGAAGGAGACCGTCGCCCCGGAGGGGACGACAAAGCGGATCACCTCGGCAGCGGCGCCGTTGCCCGTGCCTGCGGTCTGGCCGGTGAGCGACTCATAGGCTTGTTGCACGCTGCGGAAGCGCTCGGTCGCGGTCGGGTCCTCGGGATGCAGATCGGGGTGCGCGTGTTTGACCGCCTCCCGGTAGGCGCGCTTGATCTCCTGCAGCGAGGCCTGTGCGGGAACCCCAAGCGTGGCCGCGGCCGGCGACGGGCGCCCGCGCAGCCGAACCTCACTCACGTGCGGGGGAATCAGATCCTGCAGGCGCACTCCCCATTCGGTCGTCCCGTCCGGGCCGACCGACCAGAGGTTGCCCCACCAGCCGACGAGGGCCGAGCGGCCGTTCGAGGCCAGCCGGTACGGCGAGGGTCGAAAGTACAGTTCGGCCGGGCTCGACGGCCGGAAGGAAGCAGCCCCGGGCGTCTGCCAGCGCCACGCCAAATCTCCCGAGCGCTCGAGCCCGTACAGGAACCCGTCGCGGCAGCCGACGTACCAGCCAAAGGGTGCCTCTGCCACCCCGGAGATCGCATCCGGCAGCTCGAGCGTTCGCCAGGGCTCGCTCGCCGACTCGGCGAACAGCCGCAGCTGCGAAGGCTCCCGCCCGACGGGCGAACTCAGGTAGTCAAGCCGAACACCATCCCTGTCTTCCGGAGCTTCCGCCGCGGTGAGCGTGGCGAGCTCGACCTTGCGGCCGGAAGTGAGCTCGAACGCGACCGCCGAGGCGGTCTTCGTGCCCCGCCGCGGCAGCGTGACCACACAGTCGCCGCGCAGCGACACGCGATCGAACATCGGCCGGCGCACATGCACGAACCGCTCCCGGCACCGCTCCCGCCCGACCGGAACCTCGAACGGCGAAGCAGCCTCGTTCCGCCCTCGCCATTGCGACCGTCCCCGTACCACCACCGCCGGCGGATCCTAGTCGCGCGAGCCATCGCGAGTGCACGCGCGCGAGAGCCGCAGGTCTCGATCCAGCACGCAGGTGTCGCTGTTTGTTGGAACTACGACAAGAGTCGGTTCGCGGCGTTCCGGTCGTGCCGGCGATAGTGCGAAGTCGAGCCGTGCCTTATCCGGACTCGAACCCTCGACCCCCTCC
>JALYLO010000482.1 GCA_030774175.1 Actinomycetota bacterium | reverse complement strand
ACACGAGCCCGAGCAGCGGCGGCTCGTCCGGCGCGACGATCCCGACGACGCCGGTGGGCTCAGGGATCGTGAAGTTGAAATACGGGCCGGCGACGGGGTTCGTGGAGCCGAGCACCTGCGCGAGCTTGTCGGCGAAGCCGGCGTACCAGACCCAGCGGTCGATCGCGCGCTCCACCTCGTCGCGGCCGCTGCAGAGCGACGCGAACTCGTCGGCGCGCGCCTCCATCATCTCGGCGATGCGGTAGAGCACCTGGCCGCGGTTGTACGCGGTCGCCGCAGCCCACTTCGGCTGCGCGGCGCGCGCGGCCTGCACCGCGTCGCGCACGTCCTTGCGCGAGGCGCGGGCGACGTTCTGCCCATCGGCCTCATAGGTGCGGCCGCTCTCGCTGCGCGGGAATGCGCCGCCGATGAAGAGCTTGTAGGTCTTCTTGACCGGCAGGCGGTCAGCCACCGAAGGTCTCCGTGTCGAAGGCGAGGTACGGCTCCATCCCGTGCAGGCCGCCTTCGCGGCCGAAGCCCGACTCCTTGTAGCCGCCGAACGGGCTCGTCGGGTCGAACCGGTTGAACGTGTTCGCCCAGACGACGCCGGCGCGCAGGCGCTCGGCCATCCAGAGGATGCGCGAGCCCTTCTCGCTCCAGACGCCCGCCGAGAGGCCGTACGGCGTGTTGTTCGCCTTCTCGACCGCCTCCTCCGGCGTGCGGAAAGTGAGCACGCTGAGGACGGGGCCGAAGATCTCCTCCTGCGCGATGCGGTAGCTCTGCGCGACGTTCGTGAAGACGGTGGGCGCGAACCAGTAGCCCTGCTCGGGCAGCGTGCACGGAGGCTGGTAGATCTCGGCGCCCTCGGCCTTGCCCGCCTCGACCAGCTCCTGGATTCGGTCCAGCTGCATGCGGCTGTTGATGGCGCCGACGTCGGTGTTCTTGTCGAGTGGGTCGCCGACGCGCAGGGTCGCCATCCGCTGCTTCAGCTTGGCGACCACAGGCTCGTAGATCGATTCCTGCACGAAGAGCCGCGAGCCCGCGCAGCAGACGTGGCCCTGGTTGAAGTAGATGCCGTTGACGATGCCTTCGATCGTCTGGTCGATTGCGCAGTCGTCGAAGACGATGTTCGCGGCCTTGCCGCCGAGCTCGAGCGTCAGCTTCTTGCCCGTGCCCGCGACGTGGCGCTGGATCGCCTTGCCGACCTCGGTCGAGCCGGTGAACGCGATCTTGTCGACGTCGGAGTCGACGAGCGCCGCGCCGGTGCGGCCGTCGCCGGTGACGATGTTGACGACGCCGGCCGGGAGCTCCGCCTGCCGGAGCACGTCGCAGAAGAGGAGCGCCGTCAGCGGCGTCGTCTCGGCGGGCTTCAGCACGACGGTGTTGCCGGCCGCGAGCGCGGGCGCGATCTTCCAGGCCAGCATCAGCAGCGGGAAGTTCCAGGGGATGATCTGGCCCGCGACGCCGAGCGGTTTCGGGCGCCGGTTCGGGAACGCGTACTCGAGCTTGTCGGCCCAGCCCGCGTAGTAGAAGAAGTGCGCGGCCGCGAGCGGCACGTCGACGTCCCGCGACTCCTTGATCGGCTTGCCGCCGTTCAGCGACTCGAGCACGGCGAACTCGCGCGCGCGCTCGGCGAGGATCCGCGCGATCCTAAAAAGGTACTTCGAGCGGGCCGAACTGTTCAGTTTCGACCAAGTCGCAAAGGCCTCGCGGGCCGCCGCGACGGCCGACTCGACGTCGGCTGCGCTCGCCTGCCCCACCTCGGCGAGCGGCGCCTCGTCGCGCGGGGAGATCGTCGTGAAGTGCTCGTTTGCTTCCAGCCACTCGCCGCCGATGTAAAGGCCATAGCGCTCGCGCAGCTGCAGGATGTCGGTGCTCTCGGGCGCGGGCGCGTACGTCCAGCCGGCCGGGACCGGCGAGCGGTCGCGGCGCTTCTCGACCTCAGTCATTCGTAAAGTAGTCCTTCGACTGGTAGGCGCCGGTCTTCTCCTTGCGCAGCTGCATGAGGATGTCGTTGACGAGGCTCGAGGCGCCGATCCGGTAGAGGTCGGGCGTCAGCCAGTCCGGCCCGAGCGTCTCGTGCACCTGCACGAGGTACTGGATCGCGTTCTTCGAGGTGCGGATGCCGCCGGCCGGCTTCATGCCGACCTTGCGCCCCGTCTCCTCGTGCACGTCGCGGATCGTCTCGAGCATCACGAGCTGCACCGGCAGCGTCGCCGCGCCCGGGAGCTTGCCGGTGGAGGTCTTGATGAAGTCGCCGCCGGCGGCCATCGCGAGCAGCGAGGCGCGGCGCACGTTGTCGTAGGTGCCGAGCTCAGCCACCTCGAGGATCACCTTCAGGTGCGCGGCGCCGCACGACTCCTTGACGCGCACGATCTCGTCGAAGACCTTCGCGTAGCGGCCCGAGAGGAACGCGCCGCGGTCGATCACCATGTCGATCTCGTCGGCGCCCATGGCGACCGCGTCCTCGACGTCGCGCACCTTC
>JALYLO010000481.1 GCA_030774175.1 Actinomycetota bacterium | reverse complement strand
GATGCGTGGCGCATTCTCGACTGGTACGACGCCATCGTCGAGACGGTCACGCGTGTGACGGCCGGCGACCCGATCGACGACGCGGGACGCGCGGCGTTCGAGGCGCTCGGTGCGAGCATCGAGGCTGCACTCGAGGAAGAGCCTGGGCTCGAGCGAGAGCGAGAGTCGTCGCTCCTCACGGCGGCGGCAAGTTCCTCGGCGCTCACGCGCAGCGAGGTGGTGTCGAACGCCGCCGTGCTCATGTTCGGCGGCATCGAAACGACCGAGGGGATGATCGCGAACGGACTCCTGCACCTGCTCGCACATCCGGCGGAGCTCGCTCTCGTCGAGGCCGACCGCAGCCTCCTCCGGAATGCGATCGAGGAATCCCTGCGACTCGAGCCGGCAGCGGCGGTGATCGACCGCTACTCGACGGCGGATGCCGAGCTCGACGGCGCCTCGATCGCCGCCGGTGAGCTCGTGAGGATCTCGATCGCCGCGGCGAATCGCGATCCTCACGTCTTCACCGAGCCGGACCGCTTCGACGTACGTCGCGCGAACGCCCGTCATCACGTCGCGTTCGCGCACGGTCCGCATGTCTGTGTCGGGATGCATCTCGCTCGGCTCGAAGCTCAGACGGCGATCGGGCGTCTACTCGACCGGCTCCCGGTACTGCGGCTCGATCCGGATCGGCTGTCGGCACCGCGCGGGCTCGTCTTCCGCAAGCCGCCGTCGGTGCATGTGCTCTGGACGCCGGCATGAGGATCAGCGCCGTCGTCCTGCGCGAGCCTGGCCGCCCCGTCGCGGTCGAGCAAGTCGAGCTCGACGCGCCAAAGGCGGAGGAGGTACTCGTCCGCGTCGCGGCCGCCGGCGTCTGCCACTCGGATGTGCGGCTGGCCGACGGGGAGCTCGGCGCGGACCGCTGGCCGATGGTGCTCGGCCACGAAGGCGCGGGCGTCGTCGAGGCCGTCGGCGAGCGCGTTTCGCACGTCGCGCCCGGAGATCACGTCGCGTTCTCGTTCGTGCCCGCCTGCCGCCGCTGCCGGTTCTGCCTCCATGGGCGGCCGAACCTCTGCGAGCCCGCGGGCGTGAACGGCGTCGCCGGCACGCTGATGGACGGCACGAGCCGCCTCCATCAGAACGGCAACCGGCTCCAGCACGGTCTGATGACGGCGTGCTTTGCGGAACTGACGGTGGTCGCCGCCGCGGGAGCAGTCAAGATCCCCTCCGAGCTTCCGCTCCGGCAGGCGGCGCTTCTCGGCTGCAGCGTCGTCACCGGCATCGGCGCCGTCCGCAACGTGGCGCGCGTCTCGCCGGGCGAGTCGGTCTGCGTGATCGGCTGCGGCGGCGTCGGCCTCCAGGTGATCGCCGGAGCGCGGCTCGCCCGGGCAACGCCGATCGTCGCAGTCGACCGAAGCGCGGAGAAGCTCGAGCTGGCTCGCTCACTCGGCGCAACGGAAACCGTCGACTCCTCCGTGGAGGACGCCGTCGCGGCCGTGCGCGAGCTGACCGGCGGCGGCGCGGATCACGCCTTCGAGGTCGTCGGCCGCCCTGAGACGATCCGGCTCGCCTGGGACGTGATCCATGCAGGCGGAACCGCCGTGATCGTCGGCCTCGTGCCGCGCGGCGTCGACGTCTCTGTGCCCGGGATCGAGTTTCTCTCCGACAAGTCTCTTCGCGGCACCTATCTCGGCTCCGGCGATGCCGCGCGCGACGTGCCCGAGCTCGCCGGGCTCGCGCTCTCGGGCGAGCTGGACCTCACCGGCGTCGTCACCCACACCACAGATCTCGCCGGCGTGGAGAAGGCGCTCGAGCGGCTCCGCCGAGGCGAGGGCGCCCGCACCGTCGTGATCGTCGACCCCGAGCTCGCCGGGAGCACACCCGTAGCCGGTGTCTGACACCTGTTCACCCCGCAACGGCCCCTCGTGGCTCGCTCCCAAAAGGTGTCTGACACCCGCTCAGGCTGCGAGGCCGCCCGGGTTCAATGGGCCGTCGCAACGCTGCCGGTTTACGAAGCGGATCGTAATGCCTTGGCCTGCGGCCGCGGTGCTTGATGCGGTGATGAGCGTTGGATACGCGTCGGCGATCGCGGAGGCGGCGTAGCCGCCGGAGCGATTGCGGACGCGGACGCACAGAGCCTCTGGGATTCGCCCGCTCGGAGCTGGTCGGGTCGCTCGGTAACGAGCAGCGAGGTCGACAGCGACGGTCAGATCTCGATTGCGGAGCTGGTGAGCATGTGGTCGTTGAGGGCTTCGGCGGGTGTGCGCCAGCCGAGCGTCTTGCGTGGGCGGCTGTTGAGTGCGAGCGCGACGGCAGCGAGTTCCTCGGGGTTGTGCCGGCTGAGATCGGTGCCTCTGGGGAAGTATTGGCGGAGCAGCCCGTTGGTGTTCTCGTTGCTGCCGCGCTGCCAGGGGCTGTGGGGGTCGCAGAAGTAGATCTCGATGCCGGTGTCGATCCGCAGCCGTGCGTGCTCGGCCATCTCCGCGCCCTGATCCCAGGTCAGCGATCGTCGTAGCTGCTCGGGCAGCGTCAGGATGGAGGTGGCGATCGCGTCGCGAACCGCGCCGGCGCCGTGCCCGGCCAGCGCCGGCCGGTTCTTGACCCGAGGCTCGTCCCCGTGCCCGCTCATGCGGGGCAGGTGCAGGAGCATCACGTACCGGGTGGTCCGCTCGACGAGCGTGCCGATCGCGGAGCTGCCAAGCCCAAGAATCAGGTCGCCTTCCCAATGGCCGGGCACGGCGCGGTCCTGGGCCTCAGCGGGCCGCTCGCTGATCATGATCTCCGGCCGCAGGAAGCCCTTGCCGCGTCCACGCGTGCGGGCGCGCGGCACGCGCAACGCGCGTCCCGTTCGCAAGCAGGCCGTCAGCTCGCGGCGCAGCGCGCCACGGCCTTGCACGTAGAGCGACTGGTAGATCGCCTCGTGCGAGATCCGCATCGAGGGATCATCGGGAAACTCGACCGGGAGCCGGTGCGCGATCTGCTCGGGGCTCCACGATCTCGCCCAGCGCCGATCCTTTCGACGACCGTGACGCCGGCCGATCCAGTCCACCTCGGGTCCGGCGACGCTGGCGCCGTCCGGGGCCGTGACCGCCCCCGCGAGCCGCTCCTGCACGTACCGCCGCAACGCCTCGTTCGTGGCGAGCTTGGCCGGCTTCGGTCGACGCGCGCGCCGATCGGCGTGCCACTGCGCCGTCGTGGCGCGGTAGTCGAGCGAGCCGCTGCGGGTCGCGGCGTTCCGACGCAACTCGCGCGAGATCGTCGACGGCGAACGCTGAAGCCGCCGCGCGATCTCCCGCACTCCTGCGCCGCGCACGCGAAGCAGCGCGATCTCTTCCCGCTCGCTGAACGACAGGTAGCGGCCCGACGTCGGCCGCAGGCTGACCGACGGCATCCCGCCACCCTCGCGGAACCACCGGACGCCGACTGCCGCCGACACGCCCGCCACCGCGGCTGCCTCCTCGCTCGAGTACCCCGCCGCGATCGTCCGCCAGAACCGCTGCCGCTCTTCCCGCCGCGCCACCGACGGCCGACCCGGCGACCGCATCCGAGGCCGCCCCGCACGATCCACCGCACAACGACGAACGACTCCCATCGCAACCCTCCTCATCGAGGCGTTGCGACCACCAATTGAATCCGCCCCGTCTCGAAACTCGGGCGGGTGTCAGACACCATCACCACGGCCGCCGATCGCTGCGGAGAGTGTGTTCGCCGCGTCGACGACGCGCGGGGCCGAACCCTCGAGGCGGTCGTCGAACCGGAAGCGCGGCGCGGAGACATTCAGCGCCGCGACAACGCGGCCGGCGGCGTTCCGGATCGGCGCGGCGGCAGCGACGAGACCCGGCTCGAACTCCTCTCGCACGATCGCGTACCCGAGCGAGCGCGCGGCGGCAATCGCGTCGACGAACGGCGCAAGGCCGAGTGCCGTCAGCTCCGCCTGGTCGAGATCGAGCGCGAGCACCCGGCCGGCGGACGTGCTTGCAAGCGGGGTCAGACCTCCGACGCGGCCCGGAGCGTGGAGCGTGGCGTCGGGCGACTCCGAGAGGAGGGTCAGCACCTGGTCACCCTGCCGGACCGACAGGTGAACGCTCTCTCCGAGCTCGCGCACGAGCGCGCGCAAGACGGGCGGCGCAGCCGACACGAGCCGGGACTCGCCGACTTGGGCCGCGACCACGAAGAGCCGCCAGCCGATCCGGTAGGCGAGCGTCTCCGGATCACGCTCGACGAACCCGCGCTCCTCGAGCGTTCGCAGCGTGCGCGAAAGCTGGCTCTTGTCGCCGCCGAGGAGATCGGCAAGGGCGACGACTCCGAGCCCAGCGCGCGCCGAGGAGTCGTCGGACAGCGCGGAGAGGACGTCAAGACCGCGAACGAGAGCGCCTGTCCCCGGGTTCACGCTTGCCTGACGCTGATCGGATCGCCGAGCTCGACCGCGCGCCGCTCGACGAATTCGACGAGCTCCTCCTCGATCGCCTCGTCGAGCGGGGGCGCCTCGTAGCTCGCGAGCAGCTCCTTCCAGCGCACCGTCGCCCGTGCCGCGTGGTCGAGCGAGCCGTTGCGAGTCCAGCGGTCGATGTTCTCCGTCGACGCGATGGTCGGCCGCCAGAAGCACTCGCGAAAGCGCTCCAGCGTGTGCTCGGCGCCGAAGAAGTGCCCGCCGTGTCCGACCTCGACGTGGGCGCCGAACGCGAGGCTCGCCACGTCCACCTCGACCGGCGTGAACTGGCGCATCAGCAGGTCAAGCAGCTCGCAATCGGCTGCGAACTTCTCGAACGAGGTCACGAGCCCGCCCTCGAGCCAGCCCGCGGACTGCCAGCAGACGTTCGCGCCGGCGAGGAACGCGGCCTGCAGCGTGTTCATCGCCTCGTAGCCGGCCTGGTAGTCGACCGCAGGGCTCGACGTGAGCGTCCCCCCTCCCGACCGCCACGGCAGCTCGAGCCGTCTCGCGATCTGCCCTGAGGCGAAGAGCCCGAGCGCCGACTCCGGCCCTCCGAACGCGGGCGAGCCGCTCTTCATGTCCGTCGCTGAGAGGAACGAGCCGAGCACGCACGGCGTCCCCGGCCGGACGAGCTGCGCGAGCGCGATGCCCGCGAGCCCCTCGACGCACTGCTGCGCGAGCGCAGCGGGAACGGAAACCGGCGCCATCGCGCCCATCAAGAGGAACGGGGTGACGATCACGGCCTGGCCGGCGGACGCGTAGCCGATGATCCCCTCGAGCATCCGGATGTCGAAGCGAAGCGGCGAGTTGACGTTGCAGTTGGCGAACAGAACCGGCGTCTCCTCGATGTCCCCGAAGACGATCTCCGCGAGCCGGATGCAGTCGGCTGCGGCGAAGTCCGACGAGGGCTCGCCGGCCCAGACCCGGTCGGTCAGCCGGATTGCCGCGAGCGCCCGCAGCAGATGTCGCACGTCGAGCGGAACGTCGTTCGGCTCGAGGATGTTCCTACCCGTGGTATCGAGCGCGTCGGTGAGCTGCGTCAGCTTCAGCAACGCCTCGAGATCGGCCATCGTCCCGTCCCGGCGCACGCCGTCGATGCGGACGAACGGCGGGCCCCCCGCCGGGCCGAAGATCATGTTGTCACCGCCGATCGTGAGGTCGCGTGCCGGGTTGCGCGCGCGCATCCGGAACTGGCTCGGAGCGAGCGCGGCCTGCGCGCGCAGGAAGCCAGGGTCGAAGCGAACGGTCGTGTCCTCGACCGTCTGACCCGCTTCGCGGAAGAGCTCGAGGGCCCGGGGGTGGTCGAACTGGACGCCGATCTCGGTCGCGAGCCGCTCGACGCCGGCGTCGATCGTCGCGAGCGCCTCCTCCGACAGGGGCTCGTACCGCGGCATCCGGTTCACGAACACTGAACCGCAATATACAACTCGAGTTGCAGTTACTGCTGGACGAGCGTCGGCGCGGCTGCAACCAGACGTTGTCGGCGAGCACGCAACCAACTGCAGCTTCAACGGGCCGACGCTCTACGTGACGGCGACGCATGTCGCCTAGATCGAGGCGTCGCAGCGGACGGGCACCCTCTGGGCCGTCGAGACGGACGCGACGGGCGGCCTGCCCCTCATCCCGGGCCGGCTGTAGCGGCGAGCACGCGTCCCAGCTCCGCTGCGACCCGTCCCACGTCGGCGCCGAGCGGCTTGTCGCTCTCGAGCGGCACGACGAGCTCGCGGACGACGGCGTAGGCCGCGCCGGTCCCGCGGCCGAGCGTCTCGATTCCGGCCAGATCGACAGCCTGCGCGGCGACGACGAGCTCGAGCGCGACGAGCAGTCTGAGCCGCTCGAGCAGGCCGTTGAGCCGTCCGGTGGCGAGGGGCGCGCCGGTCGACGCATCCTCGACGCTCGAAGCGCCGGCGCGCGAGTCCAGCGAGACCGGCGCGGCGCCGTGGGCGATCTCGGAGGCGAGCGCGTCCGAAGCCTTGAGCAGCGGCGCCATCCCCGTGCCGGTCGAGCCGGGTGGCGCGAGGTTCTGCGGCAGGTCGGTCAGCGTGGCCGAGAGCAGCCGTGCGACGCGCGCGGCGGCGAGGTTCGCGACTTGCGCGAGCGCGAGGGCGACGGTGTCGGCCGCAAGCGCGAGGGCAGGCACGAAAAAGTTGCCGGTCGAGACGATCTCTCCGTCCTCGGCCAGCACGAGCGGGTTGTCGCCGGCGCCGTTCAGCTCCGGCTCGAGTCCGACTGCGAGGAACTCGAGCGCGGCCGCGAGGCTGCCGTGAGTCTGGCTGACGCAGCGGAACGAGAGCGGGTCCTGCAGGCGGCGCGGGACGGACGAACCGCCGTCGAGCAGCTCCCGCAAGACCGCTGCGCAGGCGGCCTGGCCCGGCGCGGGCCGCGCCGAGACGACGCGCTCGTCGAGCGGTGTGCGGCTGGCGCGGAAGCCTTCCATCGACAGCGCCGCGGCCACCTGCAGCGCGTCGAGCGCCTCGCGTCCGTCTGCGAGCGCGAGTGCCGCAAAGGCCGCGGAGACGGCGTTTGCGCTGATCAGCGACAGCCCGTCCTTCGGCGCCGGCACGAAGGGGACGAGCCCGGCCGCCTCGAGCGCGTGGGCGCCCGAGAGCGTCTCGCCGCCAAGCTCCGCCTCGCCTTCCCCGAGCAGGACGAGCCCGATGTGGGCGAGCATGCAGATGTCGCCGGCGCCGACCGAGCCGATCGAGGGGACGATCGGGTGGACGCCCCGGCCGAGCAGCGCGACGAGCGCCAGCGCCAACTCCGGGCGCGCGCCCGATCCGCCCCGAGCGAGCCCGTTCGCCCTGACGAGCATCGCCGCGCGGACGACGTCGGTCGCGAGCGGCGGCCCGACGGAGTTCGCGCGCCCGAGGATCGTGTGCCGAGAGAACTCGGCGAGCGCCTCTGTGGGCACACCCTCGACGACGCGGGCACCGAGCCCGGTCGTCAGCCCGTACGCGGGTCGCCCGTCCGCGAGGTAGCGCTCGACGACCTCGCGCGCGGCGGCCATGCGTGCCGGGACGCCCGGGTCGAGCTCGACGGGCAAGCCGTGGCGCGCGACCTGGACGACGTGCTCGGCTTCGAGGCCGTGGCCGTCCAGGCGCAATGCGGGTGCTCTACTCCGACCGTGCAGCGGGCCGAGCCTACCTTCCTGACTACGCCAGCGTGGGCTCGAGCGCGGTGCCGGCGACGGGAGTGCCGAGACGTAGTACAAGCCAGATCCGTGCGCGCTCGCAGAGCACCTCCGGACGGGCAAGCGGGTCGCCGTCGACGACGAGAAGGTCGGCGAGCTTGCCCGGTTCGACCGTGCCGACGTGCTCGGTCAGGCCGAGCGCGCAGGCGCTTCCCGAGGTGGCGGCGACAAGCGCCTCGCACGTGCTGAGACCGGCTTCGACCATCCGCAGCAGCTCGTTCGCGCCGGCGTGCAACGGAGCCGTGTCGTGGCCCATCGCGAGGCGGACACCGGCGTTGCGTGCCGCCACGAGCGTGAGCTGCGCCTGCTCCACGTTGTGCTCGCCGAGCTCGACGAGTGGCGGCGTCCACGTCGACGCGGTGAAGTCCGCCGCGGGATCCTGGCCGGCTACGTGGAGCAGAAATGAGAGCGTCGGGACGAGCACCTGCCCGCTCGCTGCCATCCGCTCGAGCAGGTCGGGCCGCTGGTTCAGATACATGCCGTGCTCGATCGTGTCGATCCCCGCCTCGATCGCGAGCTCGGTCCCGGCCAGCCCCTCGCAGTGAGCGCACACCCGATAACCCATCCGGTGCGTCTCCTCGACCACCACGGCGAGCTCGTCGTGGGTGAGCTGCGCGGGGTCGGGATCCTCGAGCTCCACCGTACGCGCGCCGGTCGTCATCACCTTGACGAAGTCGGCGCCGTAGCGGAGCTGTTCGCGCGCCGCGCGCCGCATGTCGTCCGGGCCGTCAGCCTCGCGGTACATGCCGGAGAAAAACCGGCCGCCCGGACCGGTTGGCGAGACGATCCGCCCGCAGGTGAGGAGGCGCGGGCCGCGGAAGGCGCCGTAGCGCATCGCCTGCCTGGCCTCGACCACGATGTCGCCCATCGAGCCGACGTCGCGCATTGTCGTGATGCCCATGCGCAGGACCTCACGCAGCTCGGCGGCGAGCACGTGCCCGATCGTCCCGGGGAGGAGCGCCTCGGCGCCGTGCGCGGGAGCCGGCTTGGGGAAGGAGACGCCGACGTGGGCGTGCGCGTCGATCAGGCCCGGCAGGAGCGTCCGGCCGGCGAGATCGAGAACGAGGGCTCCCTCCGGCGGCGCTTCGCCGGTGTGGGCGATCCGCCCGATCCTCCCCTCCTCGACCAGCACCGAAACGCTGTCCCGCGGGGCCGCTCCAGTGCCGTCGAAGAGCCTTGCGTTCTCGAGCCAGAGCCGTGCCTCGCCCGGGGCCGGGTCGGCGAGCAGAGCGGGAAGGCGGAATGGCACGGCCCGTCGATCGTACGGGGGCTACGGGGTGAATGCTCTACTCGAACCGTGCAGCCAGTCCAGCTCACCTTCCTGAGCGGCGCCGACGTCGCGCGGCTCGCGCTCAGGGACGACGAGATCGTGAGCGCCGTGGAGGCTGGGTTGCGCGCGCAGGGCTCGGGCGAGGCACGCATCGAGCCGCGCGTCCATCTCGAGCCGGACCCCGCGCTGCGCGGCCACTTCAACGTGCTGCGCGGCTACCTCGCACCACTCCAGCTCGCAGGCGTGAAGGTCGTCGGCGACTACCTGGACAACTACGAACGCGGCCTCCCGTCCGAGCTCGGGCTGCTGACGCTCTACGACGCGCGCTCGGGAATGCCCGTCGCGATCATCGACGCCGCCGAGCTCACCTCGATGCGCACCGGCGCACTGACCGCGATCGGTGCCCGGTACCTCGCCCGCAAGGGCGCGCGCGCGCTCGGCCACGTGGGCGCGCGAGGAACGGCGTACTGGAACGTCCGCCTGCTCGACTCGCTCTTCCAGTTCGACGAGATCCGCGTCCACTCGCGCCGCCCCGAGAGCCGAGATGCGTTCGCCCGGCGGCTCGAGCAGGACCTCGGCAAGCCGGTTCGCGCGACGGAGAGCTGGGAGGAATGCCTGCGCGGCGCCGACGTGATGGTCGAGGCATCGCGCCTCGAGCGGCCCGAGCCGCACCTGCTGACGCGCTGGGTGGAGCCGGGCTGTCTCGTCATCCCGTATGGGACGATGAGCGCGGTCGAACTCACGCTTACCGACGTGATCGACAAGATCGTCGTCGACGACTGGGGCCAGTGCCGGACGGGCCCGTTCGGGGCGCTTCGTGAGCACGTCGAGACGGGCCGGCTCTCCAAGGAGACGCTCCACGCCGAGCTTTGCCAGATCGTCGTCGGCGACCGGACCGGCCGCGAGTCGGACGACGAGCGCATCCTCTTCTGGCATCGCGGACTGAGCCTGAGCGACATCGCGCTCGGCCACGCCATGCTCGAGAAGGCGCGCC
>JALYLO010000480.1 GCA_030774175.1 Actinomycetota bacterium | reverse complement strand
TGCGCCGCCCGCGCGGCGTGATCGGCGTGATCACGCCGTGGAACTGGCCCTACACGATGCCTGCCGAGCTGATCGCGCCCGCCCTCGCCTCGGGGAACACCGTCGTCTGGACGCCGGCTTCGACCACCGCGGTCGCCGCGGTCGCGCTCGCGCAGTGCGTCGTCGAGGCCGACCTACCGCCCGGCGTGTTCAACCTCGTGACCGGGCCGGGGTCGACGGTGGGCGATGAGATCGCCCGTAATCCCGGCACCCACGGCGTCGGCTTCATCGGCTCGACCGAGACCGGCCGAAAGGTCGCCGAGGCGGCGTCCGGCAAGGCTGCGGTGCTCGAGCTCGGCGGCAACGGGCCCGTCGTCGTGCTGGAGGACGCCGACCTCGACCTGGCGGCCGAGGCGACCGTGACCGCCTGCTTCCTCTGCGCCGGCCAGAGCTGCACCGCCGGCGAGCGGCTGCTCGTGCACCGGGCGGTGCGCGAGGAGTTCGTCGAGCGACTCCAGAAGCTCGTCGCCGAGCGCGTCGTGCTCGGCGACCCCTTCGCCGACACGACGACGATGGGCCCGCTGAACAACGCGGGCGTCGCGGAGAAGATGGACGAGCACGTCGCCGACGCCCTCGAGCGCGGCGCGACGATCGTCAGCGGCGGCGCGCGCGCCCCAGGCTTCCCGACGAAGCTCTACTGGCAGGCAACAGTTCTTGATGGGGTTCCTTCGGACGCACTGGTCGCGGTCGAGGAGACATTCGGTCCCGTCGCGCCCGTGGTCGCGATCGACTCGCTCGAGCAGGCGATCGAACTGACGAACGCGTCGCCCTACGGCCTGCTCTCGGCGATCTTCACGCGCGACCTCGCCAGGGGCCTTCGCTTCGCGGACGAGGTCCGCACGGGCTGGGTGAACATCAACGACAGCTCGAACTACTGGGAGCCGCACCTGCCGTTCGGCGGCAGGTCGGGGACCGCGAGCGGGATCGGCCGGGTCGGCGGCAGCGCGCCGATGGAGTCGTTCACCGAGCTGCAGACCATCGTCATCTCATGACCACTACAAGCCTGTGGGACTACGTGATCGTCGGCGGGGGGTCGGCGGGATGCGCGCTGGCGGCGCGCCTGACCGAGGACCCCTCGACGCGCGTGCTCGTGCTCGAGGCGGGCCGTCCGGACTCGTGGTGGGACCTCTACATCCACATGCCCGCCGCGCTCTCGTTCCCGATCGGCAACCGCTTCTACGACTGGAAGTACGAGTCGGAGCCGGAGCCGAACATGAACGGCCGCCGCATCTACCACGCCCGCGGCAAGGTGCTGGGCGGCTCGAGCTCGATCAACGGGATGATCTTCCAGCGCGGCAACCCGCTGGACTACGAGCGCTGGGCCGCGGAACCGGGGCTCGAGCAGTGGGACTATGCACACTGCCTGCCGTACTTCAAGCGGATGGAGACCTGCCTCGCCGGCGCCGACGACTGGCGCGGGGGAGACGGGCCGCTGCAACTCGAGCGCGGGCCCGCCGACGGCCCGCTCTTCACCGCGTTCTTCGAGGCGGTGCAGCAGGCCGGCTACCCGCTGACCGACGACGTCAACGGCTACCGGCAGGAAGGGTTCGCGAAGTTCGACCGCAACATCCACAAGGGCCGCCGCCTCAGCGCAGCCCGCGCGTACCTGCACCCGGTGCTCGGCCGCCCGAACCTCGAGCTGCGGACGCGCACGTTCGTCGAACGGGTCGTCTTCAAGGCGAACCGCGCCGTTGGCGTGCAGGTCGGAGCGGAGCTCGTCCACGCGGACGAGGTGATCCTCTGCGGCGGCGCGATCAACTCGCCGCAACTGCTCCAGCTCTCCGGCGTCGGCAATGCGACCGAGTTGGCAGCGCTGGGCGTCGGCGTCGTGCACGACCTGCCCGGCGTGGGGGAGAACCTGCAGGATCACCTCGAGGTCTACGTCCAGTGCTCCTCGAAGCTGCCGGTGACCGTCGCGCCCGCGTACAAGTGGCGGAACCGGCCGCTCGTCGGCCTCCGGTGGCTGCTCTTCAAGTCGGGCCCGGGCGCGACCAATCACTTCGAGGCGGGTGGCTTCGTTCGCACGAACGCCGACGTCGCCTACCCGAACGCGATGTTCCACTTCCTGCCGATCGCCGTCCGCTACGACGGCACGGCGCCGCAGGGCCACGGCTACCAGCTCCACGTCGGACCGATGTACTCCGACGCCCGCGGCTCGATCAAGATCA
>JALYLO010000479.1 GCA_030774175.1 Actinomycetota bacterium | reverse complement strand
GGCGGCTCGCCGGCCGCGCGCAGGTGCTGACGATCACGCACCTGCCGCAGATCGCGACCGTGGCCGATCGCCACTTCCGGGTCGAGAAGGTCCCGGGCGATCCCACCCATACCCGGATCGAGGCGCTTGACGACGTGCAGCGCCGCGACGAGGTGGAGCGGATGCTCGGCGGCGCCGAGTTCCTCGCCTCGGTATCTGACACCCTGAGCTAGCTTTGGCTCCGCGCCTAGCGGGTGTCAGACACCTTTTGCGACCTTCGGTGCGCGTCGCTCAGGTCGCCATCAAGTGTCAGACACCGCCTGCTCCTACACTCACTCCGTGAGCTTCGTCGAGTTCACCGGGAATGCCCGGCTCGATCGCCGCACGAAGAACCTGACCAAACGCGTTGGGCCGGACGACGTGGCGATCATCGACCACGCCGACCTCGATCGCGTCTCCGCGGAGGAGCTCGTCGAGTCCGGGGTGCGTGTGGTCGTGAACGTCGCGCAGAGCCAGACGGGCCGTTATCCGAACCCCGGGCCGCTCGAGCTCGTGCGCGGCGGTGTGCGGCTGATCGACGCGCCCGGAGCCGAGCTCTTCGAGACGCTTTCGGACGGGGAGCTGATCTCCGTCCGCGGTGCAAGCCTTTACCGCAACGGCACCTGTCTGGCCGAGGGCCGGATGCTCGGCGTGCACGAGCTCGAGCGTGCGCTCAACGACCAGCGCGCCCGCGTCACCGGTGCCCTCGAGGCGTTCGCGGAGAACACGCTCACGTTCCTCCGCGAGGAAGGCCGGATCCTCACCGAGGGGCCCGAGCTGCCGGTGCTCCGGACGCGGTTTCGCGACCGGCACGTCCTCGTCGTCGCTCGCGGGCCGGGGCACAAGCGCGACCTGCGGATGGTGAACACCTACGTGCGCGACTTCCACCCGGTGCTGGTCGGCGTCGACGGCGGCGCCGACGCGATTGTCGAAGCGGGCTGGAAGCCACACCTGATCGTGGGTGACATGGACTCCGTCTCCGACGCCACGCTCGCTCTCGGCGCCGAGATCGTCGTGCACGGCTACCGCGGCGGGAGCGCGCCGGGCGCCGAGCGGCTCGAGCGGCTCGGCCTGGGCTACCACACCGTCTCCGTTCCGGGGATCAGCGAGGACGCCGCGTTCCTGCTCGCCTACGAGAAGGGCGCGCAGCTGATCGTCGCCGTGGGCACGCACTTCAACTTGATCGAGTTCCTCGAGCGCGACCGCGACGGCATGTCGTCGACGTTCGTGACGAGGCTGAAGGTGGGGGAGATCCTCGTCGACGCGAAGGGAGTGTCGCGGCTCGTCGCGCCGCGGGTGGGCCTGTGGCCGCTCGTCGTCCTCGCGAGCGTCGGGCTGCTCGCCATCGTCGTGGCGATCCTGGCGTCGCCGGCCCTCCGCAGCGTGATCGAGGACCTCGCCCGCACGCTCCTATGAGCACCGGGTCGAGGTGAGTATCGCGTCGAAATGAGCACTGGGTCGAAATGAGCACTGGGTCGATCGAGCTGCTCGCGACTCGCCGGGACGTCTGGTCGTTTCTCTCCGAGCCGTACCACCTCACCGACTGGTGGCCCGGGATCACGGGGGTCGAGCCCGATCGTCGCGGCTTCGCGCCCGGTGCCCGCTGGAAGGTGATCGCGACCCGGCGAAACGTGTTCGCGGGCCCACGCAGCACGGAGACGCTCCTGCTGATCCGCGAGATCGACCCGTACGAGCGCTGGACCTGGCACCTGGTCGCGACCTCCCTCGACGTCGAGATCCGCCTGCGTGCTTCGGCCGAGGATCGCACGGTCGCGACGATCGCGCTCAGCAAGGGCGCGCCCGCCAACGCGCTGAAGCGGCTGTACGACCTCTGCCAGACTGCGGCGACCGGCTGATGCTCGATCTCCGCTACCACGTCGCGTCGCTCTCGGCGGTCTTCCTGGCGCTCGTCGTCGGCATCCTCGTCGGAGTCGGCATCTCGGGACGCGGGTTCGTCGACAAGTCGGAGCGGCGCAACTTCGAGAATCGCATCGCCGCACTCCAGGCCCGCGCCGACCAGCTGACGGCAGAGAAGGAACTGCTTTCGCAGCAGGGTCACGCTGCGGAATCGTTCGTCGAGGACACCTACCCGGTGTTGATGCGCGACCGCCTGGCCGGGAAGCGGATCGCGGTGGTGGTGATCGGCCCGAGCGGCGGCGCGGCCGGCAGTGACGTCACGCGCGCGCTCGCGGATGCGGGTGGCACGACCGCGCTCTACCGCGCCGTCAAGGCGCCGGTGACACTCGCCCCATTGCGCGCGGCCCTCACGAATCACAAGGGATTCAGGGCGCTGCCCGACATCGCGCACGAGCTCGGTCAGGAGTGGGTGACGGGGGGAGCGACGCCGGTTGCCGACCAGGTGTCGCCTCTCCTCGTCGAGGAGCAGCGCGGGGCGACCGGGCGGCCGATCGACGCGGTCGTCGTCATCGAGCGGGTGGCGCCCGCCGACGGCCCGACCGAGCGCTTCCTCTCCGGCCTCCTGAACGGCTTACGTGAGGGCGGCGTGCCGCTCGTCGGGGCTGAGGAGGTGGACGCCTCGCCGTCGCTCGTCCCCTCCTGGCAAGCCGTGCGGGGGATGTCCTCGGTCGACGACGTGGACACACCGTCGGGGAAGCTCGCACTCGTGCTCCTCCTGGGTGGAGCGCCGCCGGGCAGCTTCGGCCTCAAGCCGACCGCCGATGCTCCCCTGCCTCGGATCGAGCCCGCCGCGTGACCGGCGGTGAGCCGCTGACCATCCTCGTCGCCGCGCGGGACGAGGAGGAGCGGATCGCGACCACCGTCGAGGCGCTGCGCAGCCAGTTCCCGGAGTCGCAGGTGATCGTCGCCGACGACGGCTCTCGCGATGCGACCGCGGAGCGCGCGGAGCGAGCGGGTGCGACCGTCATGCGGCTTCCACGCCGCGGCAAGGGGCAGGCACTCTCGGCGGCCGAGCGCGCCGCGCCGCCCGGAGCGCTGCTCCTGCTCGACGCCGACGTTCGCGGCGACGTGCGCGGACTTTGTGCTGAGGAATCACAAGGTTTGCGGGTGGCGCGCTTCGCGCGGCGGGAAGGCGGTGGGCTCGGGCTTACGAAGGGCATCGCCCGCGCGCTGATCCGCCTCCGCGCCGGGCTCGACACGACCGAACCGCTCTCGGGTCAGCGCGCGCTCGACCGTCGCGTACGCGCCGCCGTCTTCCCGCTCGCTCCGGGTTTTGGAGCCGAGACCCGGATGACGATCGACGCGGCCCGCGCCGGCTTGCCCGTCGAGGAGGTGGAGCTCGACCTCCGGCACCGCTCGACGGGCCGCGACCTCGGCGGCTTCGGACATCGAGGCCGGCAGCTCGTCGACCTGCTGCTTGCCTCGGGACCGCTCCGGGTCAATCACCGGGGGCTGCGCCTGCCGATCGTCGGCTGGCTCACGGCAGTGCACGAACCGGTTGTGGCGGCGATCGGGTTCGCCGACGATCTCTGGTCAGGCCCCGAGCGCGGCTTCCGCGCCCACGTGCGCGCCGGGCGAACGACCGGCGTCCTGAAGCTCCTCGGAATCCCGCTCTACGGCCTCGCGCGCACACGCAGCCTCTCGGGTGCGGTCGTCGTCGGCCTCTCCGCGAATGCGCTCAACCAGCTCGACACGCGCCCGGGCCGCGCCCTCAAGTGCTACCTGCTCGCTGCAATTCCGCTGCGCGCGCCGCTTCGGCTCGCCGTCCTGCTCGCGCCCTACGATCTTCGCGAGATGGCGATGCTGGGTGACACCGGGGCCAACGCGCTCGGGGCGCTGCTAGGCTTGAATTCCGTGGAACGTGTCACGGGCAGACGCCGGTGGCTCCTGATCGGAGCATTGGCCGGCCTCACCGCCCTCGGCGAGCGGACCTCTCTGGGTCAACTGATCGAACGGTCGCCGTTGCTGCGCCGGATCGACGAATGGGGGCGGGTGTAGACCATGGCAAAATTCGTGTTCGTGACCGGCGGCGTGGTGTCGTCGCTCGGCAAGGGCATCACAGGGGCCTCGCTCGGCCGCCTCCTGAAGGCGCGGGGGCTGAAGGTGCAGTGCCAGAAGTTCGACCCCTACATCAACGTCGACC
>JALYLO010000478.1 GCA_030774175.1 Actinomycetota bacterium | reverse complement strand
GCTTCCCACGATCACGCGACCGGCGGTCGCGCTGCCGCTGTGGCTCGGAACGTACTTCGCGTGGCACGTCCCGCGCGCCTACGACTTCGCCCTGCGTCACCCGGCGACCGCCCTCCACCTGGAGCATCTGAGCTACCTCGTCGCAGGGATCGTGCTCTGGTGGCCGGTGCTCCAAGACGTCCCCCACCGCCTCAAGAGCGGCGCCAGGGCCGCCTACGTGTTCGCCGCGTTCGTGCTCGGCAGCCCGCTCGGACTCCTGCTGGCGCTCCTTCCATCGGCGGTGTACCGCACCTACCGCGACGGGCCCGGCCTCTGGGGACTCGACCCCCTCTCCGACCAGCAGCTCGCCGGGCTGACGATGGCCGGCGAGCAGGCGGTCGTCTTCTTCGCCGTGTTCGCGGTCTTCTTCCTGCGCTTCCTGCGCGAGGAGGAGGCTCGCGGGACGACGCTCTCGCGCCGCTAGGCCCAACCGGTCAGCGGCGTCAGGCGGCGGTGGAGCCGGGCTCCGCCCGGCGGGAGCCGACGCCGGCGAGTGAGCTCAGGCGGCTCGAGCGGCAACGTTGCCGCCCAACGCTGCGCTCTGAGCCGCCGTCCTCGCCACCTCGTCGGCGGCGAGCGTTCGGGGGCGGAACCGAAGCTCGCCCCCTCACACGACCAGACTCGGCGCGCTAACGAAACCTGCGCTCGACGTTGATCGGGACGGCCAGATCGCGGAAGGCCAGCGCCTGCGGCGCTTCAACCGTCAGCGGTGAGTCGGGACGGCCAGATTCGAACTGGCGACCCCTCGCTCCCAAAGCGAGTGCGCTACCAGGCTGCGCCACGTCCCGTGATCTGAGTGTAGAGGCGCCGCCGGAGAAAGTCGGAGCGCGCAGCGCGAGACTTTCTCCGGTTACGACCCCCCGCTCCCAAAGCGAGTGCGCTACCAGGCTGCCTCACGTCCCGTGCTTCGGAGTGTAGAGGCGCGCGCGGCGCAGGTCGAAGCGGCCAAATGACGAATCGGTTTCCCGGGATTCTGGCCGGTTTTCCAGCTATTTGGAGGTTTTGTGGGGTTTCGACGGCGATTCTGTGGCAAAGGTCCGCTGCATCGACTACGCTTCGCGCTTCGCTTTGGAGGAAAGCGCTGCCGCCGTTAGCAATCCAAGGGGGGATTGCCCTTGCTTAAGCCATCCAAGCAGCAACTTTGCGCATTCTTAGCCGTAGTTGTCACCGCAGTTCTCGTCGCACCGGCCGCAAACGCAGCAATCAAGCTCACCAGCCCGGAAGCGGCACTCCTCGACGTCATGAACCAAACTCGCCAGGCCCACGGCCTCGCACCGCTGCAGGTCGATACCAACCTGGTTCGCGCCGCCCGCTGGCAATCGTCGGACATGCTCCGCAAGGGCTACTTCTCCCACGGTGCCTTCGCCCAGCGGATGGCCGCCTTCCGCGTCCGCGGCGCCAAGGTCGCCGAGAACCTCGCCTGGGGCACCGGCTCGTTCGGCACACCGCAAGTGATCGTCCGCGAGTGGCTGAGCAGTCCCCAACATCGCGAGAACCTCCTTCACGCCGGCTACCGGCGCATCGGCATCGGCACCACGATCGGCACGTTCTCCGGCTGGGCCGGGGCGACAATGGTCACCGCGGACTTCGCGGGCCGCTAGCTGAGCCACTAGACGTCGGGGAGCGGAGGAGCGCGGACGGTTCCGCGCCCTAGTCCTCGCGCATCAGGGTGCGGAGCTCGGCGAGCTTCTCGCCGCGGAGCTCGTCGCGCTCGCCCCGCTCGACCCGCAGGAGCATGTCCTCCACGAGCGGCGCCAGCTCGAGCGGATTGAACGGCTTCGTCACATAGTCGATTCCGCCGAGATCGAGGCCGCGCGCGCGGTCGCGAAACTCCGCCCGGGCCGTGAGGAAGACGATCGGGATCGAGCGCGTCGCGTCGTCCTCGAGCAGCTGCTCGGCCACCTGCCAGCCATCGAGCCCCGGCATCATCACGTCCAGGAGAATCACGTCCGGCTCTGCGGCCCGCGCCTGCTCGAGCCCCGTCGGGCCGTCGGAGGCCTCGAGCACCTCCATGCCCTCGGCCTCGAGGTTGACGCGGCAGAGCAGCCGGATCGGAGCCTCGTCGTCGATCACGAGAACGCGTGTCATCTCTGGGGATCCTGCGGGAGGCGACGGATGCTGCCGCGTATACCCGGCTCCTCCCCGTTCATCACCTCGTCTGTTCTACCTTGGGCCACGGTGCTCGACCACGCAGAGATCAAGCGGTTCATTCGCGCCGCAGGCTACGACCGCGAAGACCCATTGGCGGTGGGGGTGAGTCTGCCTTCCGGCTTGCCCGTCTTCGTCGCGCAGGGAGAGAGCCCAGACGCGCGACTGTTCGATGCGGAGACCATCGCCTATGCCGGGTCGCTGGCCAAACAGATGACCGGCGCGTGCGCAGCTCTTCTCGCGCGCGACGGGACGCTCGATCTCGACACGCCTATCGCGGCGTGGCTGCCCGAGCTC
>JALYLO010000477.1 GCA_030774175.1 Actinomycetota bacterium | reverse complement strand
CGGATGCCCAAGGTGAAGGACGAGGTCCGTAGGGCCCTCAGCGACCCGGAGATGTGGCTCCTCATCGAGCGCGCATCGGAAGGCGAGCAGGGCGGCCGCGACGCCCACGGCCAGGAGGAGGGCGGCGAGCACCGGGATCCACCAGCGCCGCCTGCCCGCCCGTGCAACCATCGGAGCAGCCCGCGTCACCGCGGTGGCGGGCCGGGACGGCTCGATCCAGGTGTCGCCGGCGGCGTCGTCGAGCGCGCGGTGCAGGTCGCCCACGAACTCGGCCGCAGTCGGGTACCGCGCGGCGGGGTCCTTCGCGAGGCCGCGCTCGAAGACCGGGGCGAGCTCCAGCGGCAGGGCCGGGTTTGCCTCGTGGGGCGACGGCACGGGTGCGTTGACGTGCGCGAGGGCTTCGGCGGTCGGGGTCGTGGCGGCGAACGGGCGCCGCCCGGTCAGGAGCTCCCACGCGACGACCGCGAGCGCATAACGGTCGCTCGCGGCGGTCGCGCGTTTGCCGGTCGCCTGCTCGGGCGACAGGTAGCCGGCGGTGCCGACGATCGTCCCGGTCTGGGTGAACGAGTCCAGGCCGACCGCACTGGCGACGCCGAAGTCCGCGATGTGCACGTGGCCTCGCCCGTCGAGCAGGAGGTTTGCGGGCTTCACGTCACGATGGACGACGCCCGCGGCATGCGCTGCATCGAGGGCGCCTCCCGCCTCCTCGAGCCAGCCGAGCGCCCGCGCCGGCGGGCAAGGGGTGCCTGCGATCTGCGCCTCCAGTGAGCCTCCGGGCAGGTACTCCATCACGATGATCGGCCGGCCGGCGTGTTCGGTGACATCGAAGATCGTGACGATGTTGGGCGTCCCCGAAAGACGCGCCGCGGCTAGCGCCTCGCGCTCGAAGCGGGCCCGCAGCGGCGCGTTCTCCGCATAGCGAGCGGCGAGGATCTTTAGCGCCACCTCGCGGCCGAGCTCCCGATCGGTGGCGCAGAAGATCTCGCCCATGCCGCCGGCCCCGATCGGGCGGGCGTCGCGGTAGCGGGGCGGGAGGATGTCGACGATGGCAGGCATGCCTGGACGTACAAAGGAGGAGACGGGCAAAGAGGAGGTTGCCAGATGATGCGCCGTGGAAGCGTTCGGTAAAGGCCTCCGAAGACTGCCGGAACCTCGGCTACCGTGATCCGCATGGGGGTAAAGCGGTTCGTCCTGCGGCTGGCCGTGCTCGGCGCGCTCCTCTTCGGCGGACTGACCTCGGCGGTGCTCGCCGCGCGGGAAGGGGCGACCGGCGGGACGACGACCGGGACGACAGTGTCGACGGTGCTTACGAGCTCTGCCGCCTCGGTGCTCGTCGTCAGCGGGCACGGCTGGGGTCACGGCCTCGGCCTCAGCCAGTGGGGCGCGTACGGCTACGCGCAGCACGGCTGGACCTACGATCGAATTCTCGCCCACTACTACACCGGCACGACGCTGGCGCCTGCGAAGGTCGCGACCGTTCGCGTCCTCCTCTCGTCGGACAAGAGAACGTCCCTTAACTCGAGCGTCTCGTGGAGCGTCACCGATTCGGCCGGGGCGAAGACGCAGCTGGACCCCGGCGTGCTCGTCCTGAAGCCGAACCTCGCGATCGCCGGGCAACCCGCGCTGCAGCCGCCGTTCACATTCGTCGGCAAGCAGCCTCTCCTCGTCGAAGGCAAGCCCTACCGCGGGAAGATCCTCGTCTCGAGCGACGGGAAGCGGCTGCAGGTGATCGACTCGGTCGGCCTCGAGGCGTACCTGAAGGGCGTCGTCCCGTCGGAGATGCCGTCGAACTGGCCCGCGGAGACGCTGAAGGCACAGGCGGTCGCGGCGCGCTCCTATGCGCTTGCGAACGTGACGAAGGGCCGCGGCTTCGACCTCTACGGCGACGTGCGCAGCCAGGTCTACGGTGGCGTCGATGCCGAGACGACGAACGCGAGCAGCGCGGTCGACGCGACGAAGGGGCAGATCGTGGTCTACAACGGCAAGGTCGCCGACACGCTGTTCTTCTCGACCTCGGGCGGCCGCACGGCGTCGGCCGCGGAGGCGACCGGCGTCGCTGTCCCCTATCTCGTCCCGGTCTCCGACCCCTACGACAACGCCTCGCCGTACCACAACTGGGGCCCGGTGCTGCTCGACGCCGCGAGGGTTGCGAAGGAGCTGAAGCTCGCGGCGCCGATCTCCGACGTGCAGACAACGACGGGCCTGTCCGGCCGCGTGAAGACGGTCACGGTCGTCTCCGACGGCGCCACCCAGCTGACGCTCACCGGCTCGCAGCTGCGCGGCGCGCTTGAACTGCGCTCCACGTGGTTTCAGCCCGCATTCCTGCGCCTGCTGCCGGCGGCGAAGACGATGACCTACGGGGGTGCTGTCTCCATCACCGGGCTCGCCCGCGGAGCCGCCGCCGTCTCGCTCGAGGCGAAGCCGGCCGGGCTCGACTGGGCTCCCGCCGGTGACCTGGTCCTCGACGCGAACGGTGCATTCTCGGCAGTCGAGCAGCCGCAGCTCACAACGCAGTACCGCCTCGCGTGGGGCGATGTGCGCGCCGGTCTCGCCCGCATCTCCGTCGCGCCGCGAGTCGACGCGCAGGCGACCCCGGCCGGCGCGCAGGGGACGATCAAGCCGGTCGCGGCCGGGGCCGCCGTCCAGCTTCAGCAGCAGGCGGGCGCAGGCTGGACGACCGTCACGGCGACGGTCACGGACGCTGCCGGGGCGTGGAGCTTCACCGGGCCGTTGCAGCCGGGGACGTATCGCATCCGCTGCGCGCCGGGCCATGGGCTCGCGCCGGGCGTGTCGGCCGCGCTCCTCGTCCAGTGAGCCGCCGGCCCGCGCTCGTGCTCGCGGCGGCCGCGGCCGCAGTCGGCCTGGCCGTTCCTGCAGTGGCGCTTGCGTTCGACAACCTCGAGCCGCTTGCCTCAAAGCAGTGGTATCTCGAGCACGACCAGGCGTGGACGTTCTGGCCGACCCAGCCGAAGCTCTTCCCCGTCAAGGTGGCCGTGATCGACTCGGGCATCGATGGATCGCACCCGGAGTTCGTGGGGCGCGTCGTCGCCGCGCGCTCGTTCGTCTCCGGCTCGCCGTACCGCGACGACCAGGGGCACGGCACGTTCGTCGCCGGTGAGATCGGCGCGAACCCGTTCAACGCCGAGGGGATCGCCGGCCTGGCGTTCAACGCGCAGCTGATGATCGCGAAGGTCGTCGGCGCTGACGGGGTCGTCTCGCTCGCGGGAGAGGTGGCCGCGATCCGGTGGGCGGCCGACAACGGCGCGCGCGTGATCAACCTCAGCCTGGGCGGCGTGCGCGACCCGCTCGACTCGAGCCTCGATACGTACTCGCCGCTCGAGCAGGCCGCGGTCGAGTACGCGTATTCGAAAGGCGCCGTGGTCGTGGCCGCCGTCGGGAACGGTCCGCAGTCTCCTGCGACGCCGTGGAACTTCGCCCACTATCCGGCGGCGCTGCCGCACGTGATCGGCGTCAGCGCGATTCGTGCCGACGGATCCGTTCCGGACTACTCGAACCGTGACACCGTGTACAACGACATCGCTGCCCCTGGCGACTCGATCTTCTCGACGATCCCCCAACAGCTCGTGGAGCCCGCGCGCGCCGGGTGCGCCGACAGCCCCTACTCGGACTGCGGCCCGTTCGAGTTCCGAAGCGCGATCGGCACCTCGTTCGCGGCGCCCCAGGTCTCGGCCGCGGCGGCGCTCCTGCTCGGCCAGGACCCGACGCTCCGCCCCGAGCAGGTCGCCTGGCTGCTCGAACGGAGCGCCGTCGACGCGACGCCGTCCACGGGCTGCTCGACGTGTGTCGATGGGCGCGACCGGTTCACCGGCTGGGGGATGCTCGACGTCGCGAACGCCCTTGTCGACCTGACGCAGAACGCACCGCTTCCCGCTCCCGACCAGTACGAGCCGAACGACGATGCCGGCCCCTGGGCGCATGCACTGCCGCCGCTGCCGCGGACGATCGACGCAACGCTCGACTACTGGGACGACAACGTCGACGTCTACCGCATCCACCTCGAGCGGGGCCGGCGGCTCTTCGCCCGCGTCAGCCCCGGCGTCACCGGCTCGGTGCGGATGGCGCTGTGGGCGCCCGGCGCCCTGCGTGTCGAAGGTCTCGGCAGCCAGCAGTCACGCGTCGTCCAGGCCCGCCTGGTCGCCGGCCAGGCTCGTCTGGGCTACCGGGCGCCGCGGGCCGGCACGTACTACCTCGAGCTGAAGCTCGTGCAGCGCAACACGGACCCGATGCCCTACCGGCTCGCGCTCGCCCGCGACTGATCCGAGAAACTACCCGCCGTTCGCCCGCAGCTCGGCCGGGTCGACGTCTCGCAGCACGCGCGCCGGCGAGCCGACGACGAGCTTGCGCGCGGGGACGTCCTTCGTCACGACCGCGCCCGCGCCGACGAACGCCTCCTCGCCGATCTCGACCGCCGGGCAGAGGATCGCGCCGCCGCCGACGCGCGCACCGCGCCGGATCGTCGGTCCCTTCATCTGCGCCCTGCGCTGCTCGGTGCGGCCCATGAAGTTGTCGTTGGTCGTGACGACGCACGGCGCGATGAACACGTCCTCCTCGAGCGTCGAGTACGCGGTGATGTAGGCGCCCGCCTGGATGCGCGTTCCTCTGCCGATCGTCGTGTCGTTCTCGATCACGGAGCCGCGGCCGAGGATGCAGTCGCTCGCGAGCTCGACGCGCTCGCGGATGCACGACTGGTCGCCCACGATGCAGTTGGCGCCGACCGTCGAGCCGGCGAAGACGATCGCTCCGGTCGAGACGACGGTGCCGTCTCCGATCCGGGCCGGCGGCAGGGGGTCCCGTTTTGCCGTCGACGAGGCGCCGAGCGCCGGCTGCTTCCCGACGACCGCGTGCTCGAGCACGCACACGCCGTCGCCGAGGATCGTCCCCTCATGGACGACCGCCGTGGGGTGGACCTCAGCCGCCACCGAGCGACTCCGTCAGCATCTCGAGCGCGCGAACGACGCGGGCGCCGTCGCGTGCGACCTTCGCCTTGTCGCCTGCGCCGCCGACGAGCTCGAGGAAGTGCGTGCACTCCAGCCGCAGCGGCTCGTCGGTCGAGATCTTCGGGATCGAGATGTCACCGGAGCGTGTCTGCCATTCGCCGTACGTCTCTGCGCGCTTCCACGGCGACTTCTCGTAGACGGTCACCTTCCGCTCCAGCTCCATGTCGTCGAAGACCACCATCTTCTCGCGTCCCACGACCGTGATCTTCCGCATCTTGTGCGGATCGAGCCACGACAGGTGCATGTGCGCGATCTTGCCGCTCGGGAAGCGGAGGAAGCAGAAGACGACATCCTCGACCCCGGGGGTCAGGAAGTCCCGGCCCTGCGCCGTGGCCACCTCGGGGTCCTCGTCCAGCAGGTAGAGGATCACCGAGAGGTCGTGCACGCCGAGCGACCAGAGTGCGTTTTCGTTCGTGCGCACGATCCCGAGGTTCTGGCGGTTCCCGTAGACGCAGAGCACCTCACCGAGCTCGCCGGCGTCGACGAGCTCCTTCAGCTTGACCACACCGGGGTGGTAGAGGAGCAGGTGGCCCGGCATCAGGACGAGGTCGCGGTCGGCCGCCA